>NZ_NFJA01000001.1:0-135850 GCF_002159615.1 Bacteroides sp. An279 | reverse complement strand
GACGAAGAACAGGAGCGAAAAGGACCAAAAAATCGCCCAAAGCACACACGAAAACGGATACATCAAGCCAAGAAAAACTTTTTGGAGAAATTCAAAACAGCTTCTAAAATCTCAAGATGAGGGAAAATCCAGATTTTTTTTGAAATAAATCATGTCTGTAAGTACTTTTCCGTCTTCTATGATGGGATGGTCATAGTGGAGCGTGAAGAAGTCCGGTACCGTATGCGAATAGGTGAAACCACAGCTTTTGTAAAACGAGACCGTTTGTATGCTGTTTCCGGTTCCTACCATCATTGTTGTAAACTGCTTGCTGTAGAGCCGGCACAGATAGCTTATCATTTCCCGTCCGTAACCATGCCGTTGGAAAGAGGGTGCAATAGCCAGGTTTTTCAGTTCGCATACCTTGTTTCCTTCGTCTGTTACAACGGCAATGCCTATGGTATCTGTTCCGTGGTGCATGACATGCATTGTACCTCTTTCCAGGTAGCGGTCAATCATCGATTCTTGTTCGTCTGCCAGCAGCAGAAGTTCGAGGTATTGTTTCTTGTCGGTTTTTATTTCTGTTATTTCCATATTCATTACACTTGTCTACAAGGATGTCGGTTGTATGTCCGTCTTCGACAAATATAGTCAATCCGAAATAAAAAGCGAATATTTGCATACATTATTTTTCGCAAATCAATATTGTTTCGCTATAAAAGATTGAATTATGCCAATCAGGAGTTAAAAGGGAGTTATAGGTAGTTATCGCCCGCTGGTGCGAGCTGGGAGTAAGATGCCAATACCTTTTTGCGCCGCTTCTGTAGAGACGATGTGCAGAGACGATGTGCAGAGACGATGTGCACATCGTCTCTACTACGTGGCATATACAAAATGCACAAAATAAATACCGCTAACTCCTGATTCGCATGAATTCCGCAAATGGCCCATGTAGGGGTAAAATAAAAAAAGCCGGAAACATCTAATTGTGTGATGTTTCCGGCTTCCGCCTACTGGTTACTATTAATGAATTTCAATCACTTTGTTGATTCTGGCTTTTTCTTCAGGCGTGCGTTTCGGCAACTCGATGGTCAATACACCGTTGTTGACGTTGGCGTTGATTTTATCCTTTTCCACATCGTCCGGAAGAACCAATGCCTGCTGGAATTTCGTGTAAGAAAACTCACGGCGCAAGTACTTCTTGTTTTCCTTGTCCTCTTCCTTGTTTTCGGTTTTCTTTTCCATCGAGATGACCAATTCGTTGTCTTCACTCAAGTGGATGTTGAAATCCTCTTTCGTCATACCCGGAGCCGCAACTTCAACCTTATAATCTTTGTCACTTTCTATCACATTGATAGCAGGTGCCGTTGCGTTGGCCTTTACCATCCAATCGTTATCGAAAAAGTCATTGAAAATGCTCGGTAACCATTCTTGATTGTAATTTCTTCTGCTCGGTGTCATAATCTTAATCTCCTATTTTTAAGTTCTTTGTTTATCAATTCTTTTTGAACTCCCTCTGCCTTTCGGCTTCCGAAGTTCACTTACAGATGTGCAAACTCTGTGCCGCCAGACGGCATGGCTTGTTTTTTAAACTTGCGAAAACTATTTTAAACAAAATGCCTTTGCTTTTAAACTTTCGGAGAGCCGGAAGGAAGAAGTTTGTCATAAGGGATTGCCTATTTGGCAGGAAAGAAGAAAAAAAGTCAGTCGGACTTGATAGAGTGCCGGTTTTATGCTATATTTATCGGCATAAAGAGAGATGCCATGCATACGAAAGGAAAGTTTGTTTTAATCCTATTGATTATGATACATAGTATTGGAAACGCCTGTTCTTCGGGTGAAAAGCGTGTCCGTATGCCGGCGGTTGCCGGTGCTTTTTATCCGGCAAAGGCGGATACGTTGAGAAAGATGATAGTATCGTTCATGTCCGATGCTTCTTCGGTAGAGCCGGATAAGGAAGTGCAAGCGGTGATTGTTCCGCATGCCGGTTATGTTTATTCGGGTGCGATTGCATCCAAAGCCATAAAGGCAATCCCTGCGGATGCTGCCTATAAGCGGATATTCTTGCTCGGACCCAGCCATCGGGCTGCATTCGATGGCGCTTCGGTGAACGGTGCTTTCGGTAGTTATGCCACACCTTTGGGTGAAGTGCAAGTAGACAAGGAGGCATGCGATGCATTGCTGCGTGCCGATACAGTCTTTACCTATGTGCCTGAGGCGCACGTCCGTGAACATTGTCTGGAAGTTCAATTGCCCCTCTTGCAAGTACATTTGCGCGATGTCCCTCCCATCGTACCGATTATCATAGGTACGCAAGACTTGGCAAAGTTAAGAAGAATCGCCCAGGCATTGCAGCCTTATTTTACTTCGGATAATCTGTTCGTTATCAGTAGTGACTTCTCGCATTATCCTTCGTACGAGGATGCCAACCGGGTAGATAAAGCCACGGGAGAAGCGATTGAGAGCGGTTCGCTCCGGAAGTTTCTGGATGCGTTGGAGATGAATGCCCGCGAGGGTGTGCCCCAATTGTTGACCAGTGCGTGCGGGCAAAGCCCTATCGCCGTACTCCTTTCATTAATGGAGGGACGCAAGGATTTGCAAGTCAGCCATTTGGCTTATTGCAATTCGGGCGATGCCGTTTATGGAGATAAAGACAGGGTGGTGGGCTATCATGCTTTTTCGATAGTAAAGAAGGAAGAAACAGGTGCATTTGTGCTGGCAGAGGATGAGAAGGCGCAACTTTTGCAAATCGCCCGTAAAAGCATTGACTATGCACTTGCCCGACGGACGGATTTGCCCTACGATTCTACGAAAATGAGTCTTGTGTTGCAACAACATTGCGGTGCGTTCGTGACCCTTCATAAAGGAGGAAAGTTGCGGGGATGTATCGGGAATCTGGTAGGGTATAAACCGTTGTATCAGACAGTTTCTTCGATGGCACGTGCCGCCGCATTCGAAGACCCGCGCTTCTATCCCGTAGAAGAAAGCGAGATGAAAGACATTGATATCGAGATTTCGGTGCTTTCCCCTTTGCGGAAGATTCAATCCATCGATGAGTTCCAGTTGGGGCGGCATGGCATCTATATCATAAAAGGAGAGCATCGGGGTACGTTCCTTCCTCAGGTGGCAGGGGAAACGGGATGGACGAAAGAAGAATTCTTGGGGCATTGCGCACGCGATAAGGCAGGTCTGGCTTGGAACGGCTGGAAGGATGCCGACCTGTATGTGTACGAGGCGATTGTATTCGGCGAATAAAAAGGAAAATAAAACGATGCGGATGAAAGAAGCGGCTTATTATATTTCGAATCCCGACGGGACGGTGGTATGTGTGCTCTGCCCGCACCGATGCAAGATAGATGAAGCTAAGTGCGGGAGGTGCCGGAGCCGTATGAATCGGGGAGGGCACCTATATTCGTTGGCATACGCACGTATATGCGCAATGCACGCCGACCCGATGGAAAAGAAACCCTTGTTTCATTTCTTGCCGGGAGCGACTTGTTTCTCTATCGCTTCGGCGGGGTGTAACCTTTCGTGCCTGAATTGCCAGAACTGGTCTGTATCGCAGGTCTCTCCGATGGAAATCCCTTCTCAGACCTTGCTTCCCGAAGATTGTGTACGCCTGGCTAAGAAGTACGGATGCAGGGCGGTGGCATATACCTATACCGAGCCGCTTACGTATCTGGAATATGTGCGCGATTGTGCTTCGGCTTGCCAAGAGGCCGGACTGAAGAACGTGCTGGTAACGGCTGGCTATGTGAATGAAGCGCCTTTACGCGACCTTCTGCCTTTTATCGATGCCGTAAACATCGATTTGAAATCATTTTCAGACGAGGTTTACCGGAAGGTGAGCCGTGTCCGGCTCCAGCCGATATTGGACACCTTATTGGCAATGCGTGATGCCGGCGTGTGGATAGAGATAACACACCTGCTTATCCCCACTGTCAATGATAACGAACAGGATTTCCGTGCGATGTGCCGCTGGCTGGTGACGAACGGCTTTGCGGACTCTCCTTTGCACATCAGCCGCTTTTTCCCTCGTTATCGTTTGCAGCAGCTTGAGCCTACTCCGTTGGAAACGTTGCTTGCTGCAAAGCAGATAGCAGAAGAGGAAGGGCTGCGTTTTGTCTATATCGGTAATACTTCTTTGCCAGATGTGGGGAATACTTATTGTCCGAGATGTGGCAAACGGCTTGTGAGACGTGAAGGGTATTGTGTCTCACAAGCAGGTTTTGTCGGCGTATGCCCGTTTTGCGGAACCAGTATTCCGGGGCAGTGGAGTTGAGGGAGCAGTTCATGAGCGTTATCTTTACGGTCTGCAGCGTGTACGTCATTCGTTTTGTCCGCTTTTTACTTTTTTCAAGTATTCGGAAGGCAGCATTCCATATTCTTCCTTGAAGCACTGGCGGAAGTAAACGGTACTGTTGATGCCTACTTTAAAGGCTATTTCTGAAATGCTGTATTTCCCTTCGAGCAGCAGTTTTTCAGCAAGCTGCATCTTTATTTTCCGGATAAATTCATTGGTAGACATTCCGGTCAACGCCTTTACTTTGCGATATAGTGTAGAGTTGCTCATGCAGAGGTGACTGGATAGAAAACTGATATCGATTGTTTCTGTCGATGAGAGGTTTTCAGTAATTACATGAGTCAGATTGTCGAGAAATTCTTTGTCGAGCTTATTCAATGAATCAGTCAGGATGCTATGTTTCTCTTCGATGTCTTTTTCTGGGGAAATCGGACTTGAAGCTGTAATATAGCGTTCAGATAATCGCCTGCGTTGAGCCAATAGGTTATTGATGCGGCTGTGGAGCAGGCTGGCACTGAACGGTTTGGTCAAGTATGAATCGGCTCCCGACAGATAACCTTCCTCTTTGTCAGCAAGTGTATCTTTAGCTGTAAGCAGGATGATGGGGATGTGGCTGGTACGTATATCCTTTTTCAGCGCTTTACATAATGCGGTTCCGTCCATGACGGGCATCATGATGTCGCTTACAATAATGTCGGGAATATATTCTATAGCTGCTTCTACACCTTCTTTTCCGTTGGTGGCTGTTTTTACCTCGTAAAGGTCGGTAAACGAATCGACCATGTAGTCGAGGATATCTTTGTTGTCTTCTACGATTAGGATGACGGGGCGCATGCTGTCTGCTGTTTCTTGCGATTCTTGGACAGGCAAAGCTTGGGGAGCTGCAGTTTCTTTCTCTTCTGTGGTAAGGTCGCGGTGAAGTGCCGAAGGATAATTGTTGGTTGCCACAATCCGTACGACAAAGGTGGTTCCTTCATTGAGCTTGCTATGGGCTTCGATGCTTCCTTCATGCAAAGCAACGAGATTTTTCACTAATGCCAGTCCGATGCCCGTCCCAGAAGCTTGATGTATGCTTCCCTCCTGGTAATAGCGGTCGAAAATGTGTTGCAACGCTTCGGGGCTTATGCCGTATCCGGTGTCTTGTACACTCAGTTCCAGATAGCGTACGTTTTGTTTGTCCGTCCAGTGTGCACTTATTGTAATTTGTCCTTTTTCGGTATATTTCAGTGCATTGCTGATAAGGTTGTCGAGGATAATGGTCATGGCTTCTTTGTCGAAATACAGAATCATTTCTTCGGCATCGGTATGGATTTGTATCTTTATTTGTGAATTTTTGTTCAGTTCTTTGTATTTGAGTCCTATTTCGTACACCAGTGCGGCAATGTTTTCGCGGCACACACACAGTTTTTTATTTTGTGTTTCAGTCTTGCGGAATTCCAGTATTTGGTTGACTAACTCCAGTAGTCTGATAGCACTTTGATGGATGACAGCGATGCGGTGTCTGTCCTTACGGGTCAGTGTATGGCTTCCCATCATGTCTTCCAGCGGACCGATAATAAGCGTAAGCGGTGTACGCAATTCATGAGTAATATTGGTGAAAAAGCGCAGTCTTTCGTCATTGAGATGCTGTTCTTGCTCGTGGTTCCATTTTTCTGATTCGTACAGGTATTCCAGATTAAGTCGTCGTTTGTAAGTTTCCAAAAGGATAAATAGCAGGGTAAGTCCGATAACGACATATGCCAGTTTGGCTATCCATGACAGCCAGAAAGGCGGTTCGATGTTGATGGATAAATTCGTTGTCTTATCCGACCATTTTTGATTGCGGATACGGGTCTTGACCATCAGTTCATACTTGCCGTAAGGAACGTCTCTGAATGTAATGTTATTCATATCGGATATATACCATGAATCGCTGAGCCCTTTCAGCATATAGGCATATTCGACTTGTCCTTCCAGCGCATAGTCAGGCACACTGAAAGCAATTTTAAAGTTGTTTTGTTTATGTTCCAGTTCGATATGGTCACAATTGGCGAGAGGATAGGTTTGCCCATTGCTTTCGGCCAAAGGAAACGGAGTCAGGACGGTTATTTTCATGAAGAAAGCCTTGGGAGCTTCTTTGGGAGACAACACTTGTTCGGGAGCGAAATAACAAAGTCCGTTGGTAGAGCCAAAATACAGGTTTCCTTTGTTGTCTTTGCATACACTTCCGGTAGTGAAACTGGCAAGGGGAATATTGTCTTTGTGATTGTAGTTATAGAATTGTTTTTCTTCCTGTTTGAAACAGGAGATGCCTTTATTGGTGCTGAACCAGATGTTGCCGGCATGGTCTTCGGTTATGGCTCGGATGTGGGTGTTGTCAAGTCCTTCGGTGCGTTGGTATTCTTGATAATCCAGGCTTTTCGGGGGAAAACATACCAGGCCGTCACCTGTGGCTATCCATACGTTACGTCGGGTGTCTTCATATATGTCGTTGACGGTATTGGATGGAAAGCCTGCGTATGTATCGAAAGTGTGTATCAGTTTTAAGTCTTGTGAATAAAGGAAGAGACCTCCTCCAAAAGTTCCTACCCAAATACGTCCTTGGGTATCTTTGATGACATCTCTTACTAAATTTTCGGGGATGTCTATGTGCTTGACAATCTTTTTGGAAGTCCGGTCTATCTGATATATTCCGTTACTGCTGCTTATCCACATCAGTCCGTTTCTGTCTTCGAAAAAGGAACGTACATCTGTTGTGCTCAGTTCTTGTGGAAACAGTTGGCGGAATGACTGTTTCTGGCTATCGAAATACATGATGCCTTTGCGGAAAAGTCCGAACCACAGATTGCCTTCCGAATCACAAAGAGCTGTCTGTATGGAATTTCCACTAAGATTTCCATTGTGAACCGTATAAGTGGCGGTACGTCGTCCATTCTCCAGTACGTTGATTCCTCCTCCGTCGGTTCCTATCCATAACCGATTGTGTTGGTCTATACATACGGCACTGGCTATGCGGGCATTCAGGTTGCTTCCAGGCATGTCTTGCGAATAGCAATAAGTATTGAATAATGTAGCGTCATTGTTGAGGAAGTTGACACCTCCGCCCCAAAGTCCTACCCAAATGTTGTTATTAGAGTCCTGAAAGATACTGCGTACGCTTGAGTTGCTAAGGCTGTACTCATCGTTACCTTCACGGATGTGGCGATAACTGAGGTCTTCTGGTGATGAAAAGAAGCGTTGTGACAAGTCAATAATGGCTATGCCTCCGAATTCAGTAGCTATCCAGAGTTGTTTGTCGTTCAGTTGGCAGATATCAAAAATATTGTATGAAAGCAGGCTGCCTGACGTACCGAAATTCAAAAAATTTTTTTCTTCGGGATTAAACAGTGCCAATCCTTTATCTGTGCCTACCCAGATATCTCCGCTTTGGTCTTGATAAATACATTTCACTTCGTTGCCGGGCAGGGAGGTAGGATCGTTTTCATCATGTCTGAAATTTTCCACCTGTTTGGTCTTGAGTGAGAGGATACTCATACCTTCATATCTGTGTCCGATATATAAATTGCCTTTGCCGTCTTCTGTAGCAGTCCAAATATGGTTACCTGGCAATTGGGGTACAGTTGTCCGATTGTAATGAGTAAATGTGCCTGTTTTTTTGTCCAAATAATCAATGCCTTTCCAGTAAGTGGTTATCCATAAGTTTCCGTCTTTTGCCGGATAGATGCCTGTCACGTCATCGGTAGCAAGGCTGTTCGGGTTGTTGCTATCGTGCCGGTAAATGGTAAACGTATCATCCTTGTAATCGAATGCATTCAAGCCTGCCCGTTGGGTGCCTATCCACAGTATGTTTTCTTCCGGATCGTCTAACAGACAGTTCAGTTCATTTCCTGTTATCCCTTGTTCGTTGTTTTCTGTCTTGTAATATGTAGTGAAAGTGGTTCCTTCCAGTTTATTCAGTCCTTCTTCCGTAGCAAACCAAAGGTAACCATTCTTGTCTTCCGCAATATCGATGACAAAATTGTTGGACAATCCTTTTTCCATTCCCAGACGTTTGATGGTGTAGGTTTGCGACCAACAATTGAAAGCGTTCAGCAAACAGATGATAAATAGGAAATGTTTCATGTGGTTGTATGTTTTTTCAGTTGGCAAGGTTGCAGTTGACAAGGTCTTTGAATAGATAAAGCGGATGTTTCCTTACTCTTCAAAAACCCTGTCAACTGAAAAAGTTATTCGGCTTTCAAGGTTACTTCTGTACCTTTCAATAATGGAGATGTAAACTTGACACGGATTTCACCTTTTTCGCCTGTTGTCTGGATGTAGGCAAGCAGACGTCCGTGGTACACCCGTTGGCGGTTGTCGGTATAGTCGCCCATGTCGCTGTTGTCCGAGTTTTCCAGTCCCAACAATTTTGCGGGACCTTCGATGTGGCAGGTGATGTTGTTGTCTCCCAGTTTCACTACCGTACCTTTCTCGTCTACCACTTCCACCGTGATGTGTGCGATGGTTTTGCCGGATGAAAGGGTATCACAGTCTGCGCTTGCCCGGATGGCATACGGACGTCCCGATGAAGTGATGGAATAGTTGGAAAGAACATTCCCGTTCGTGTCACAGCCTTCCACTTTCAGTTCGCCTGCCTGATACGGAATGTCCCAATAGATAATGCCGCTCTTGTCATCATAGGGTTTCATCTTGCCTATTTCTTTCCCGTCCAGTAACAGGCGGGCTTGCGGGGCGTTGGTGTAGCATACCACACGAATCAGTTGTCCCGGCTCATAATTCCAGATATCCCATGCATCTTGTGAAAGCCAGTCTTGTCCTTCCTTTATCGGATAGGTGCCGATATAGGTCACCGGGTGTTCGCACCACAAGGAAGCGCGGAAGTGTCCGCGCGGTTTCGGGAAACTGCCGAAATCCAGCAATCCGGTATATAAGCCGCGTGAAGGCCAGCGTCCGGCTTCACCCAAGTAATCGGTTCCTGTCCAGATAAATTGTCCGAAGATAAAATCTTTGTCGCGCACGGCAAGCCAAGCGTCAAAGCCTACGCCTGTTTCGCTGCCGTAGATGATACGGTCGGGATAGGTGGCATGGTCTTCGTCGTAACGGTTTTCTGTATAGTTGTATCCTACTACGTCTACAGCCTCCGGATATTCCGTTTGATTGGACATGACTACTCCTGCCAAAGCTCCGGTGACAGGACGTGATGTATCTATCTTACGTACGCAGGCAGCCAGGCGTTTGGCTATCTTACCGATACGCATGGCATCGGGGGCATCGGGCTTGTAGCCGCCGAACATCGGTTGGTTAATGGTAGTCCCGTCAAGAATCGGGTGTGAATAGGGGTCGTTCGGGTAGTCCACTTCGTTGCCGATACTCCATAAGAAGATGCAAGGATGGTTGCGGTCGCGGCGCACCATATCGGTTACGTCACGTTCAATCCATTCTTCAAAGAAATCAAAGGAACCGTCAAAGCTGGGTTCGCCTACATTCCAGCCTTGCACCCATTTGCGTTTCGGAAATTCCCATTCATCCGAAGCTTCATCCATGACAAGGAATCCCATTTCGTCGCACAAGTCGTAGAGTACAGGTGCTTGTGGGTTGTGGCTCATGCGGATGGCGTTAACGCCGATGGCTTTCAGGTTTTGCAGGCGGCGTTTCCATACTTCTTCCGGCACTACGGCTCCCAGTACGCCGGCATCATGATGCAGGCAGACACCTTTTACTTTCATCCATTCGCCGTTCAGGGCAAATCCTTTGTTGGGGTCGAATTGCAGGGTCCGCAGTCCGACACGGGTTTCACTTTCATCTATTTTCGTTCCGTTTTGATAAAGTCCGGTCTTTAGCGTGTAGAGATAAGGTGCGTCCAGGTTCCAACGGTGCGGTTTTGATAGTTTCAGGTTGACATTTTGTATGGAGATGCCTTTTTTCACGTCTTTTATTTTTGCCTGTTGTTGGGCTACCAGTTTCCCTTCTGCATCATAAAGCATCGCTTTTACCTCCAGTTTTCCACTGACATCGCTGTGCTTCTCCACTTTCATATTTACGGCTATAACCGCACGCTTGTCGGTAAGGGAAGTCGCTTGCCATCCTACACCCCATTGTGCAAAATGGGTTTCGGGAGCAGCAATCATCCATACATCGCGGTAAATGCCCGAGCCTGTGTACCAGCGCGAGTCGGCGTAACGGCTGTGGTCGATGCGTACGGCCAATACGTTTTCTCCTTCCTTTAAATAAGGAGTCATATCATACATAAATGAAATGTATCCGTTCGGGCGTTTTCCCAGCAGGTGTCCGTTCAGATAGACTTCGCTCCGGTTGTATGCTCCTTCGAAGTAGATGTAATGCCGCGGAGCATCATCGGTTATCTGGAAATGCTTCCGGTACCAGCCGATACCTCCAGGCAGATAGCCTGTGCAGCTGGCAAGAGTCGGAGAGGCTTGTCCTTCTATCGACCAGTCGTGCGGCAGGTCAAGTTTGCGCCACTTGCTGTCATCGTAATCGGTTTGCAGGCTGAGTGAATCGTCTTTCAAGTTGAACAGCCAGCCTTCATTAAAGTTTTCGGCTTTACCGAAAGATACTTGCGCCTTTGCCGGAATGCATATCAGGCATACCAACAGGCATAACAGGGTATAAGTAAGTTTGTTTCTCATCGTTTGGATTTTTGTTATATATAATAATAGGTTTAGAAGCTGTTTTGAATTTCTCCAAAAAGTTTTTCTTGTCTTGATGTATCCGTTTTCGTGTGTGCTTTGGGCGATTTTTTGGTCCTTTTCGCTCCTGTTCTTCGTCAGATAGCCCGCTATCTTCTTCATCACAGAAGCGAAAATGCCTCAAAAACTCATCCCAAATCATCACACGATAAATTCAAAACAGCTTCTTAAAGGTACAAACTTTATTTCAATGTATATACCACAGTGGTTACACTTTCCGCATCCAATATTACTTTTTCATCTGTTGCGTAGTTTTTTTCTTTCAGGTTCTTGTCTTGTGTGGTAGTGTAAGTGGTAATGGAAGCTACATCGCCGTTCCAGCCTTCCCGGGTTTCGTTCAGCCGGACACCTTTGTCAGAATAATTGGTATAGACGGCTACTATCTCATCAGCTTCGGGCGATATCCATGCCGAACCGAAGAAGTTCATAGATTCGCTTAGTTCCATGGCAATGCGGCGGTATCCCGGACGGATGAAGCGGCTATAGTTGCCCAATACCCAAAGGGTAGGCATGGCTTCGTAACTTCCTCCATTGCGCAATAGTCCCGTATCACCTCCGTCACCGGTCCAGCCGTTCGGCACCAATGAGATAAGCAGGAAACGGTCTTTTTGTCCCCATTGCGAGATATCCATTGAAGTCCAATAACTCCATGAAGTCACTCCAGCTACAGTCAAGTCGTTGTGAATGACACGCGACATATAGAGGGCGATATCCATGGTTGTAGCAGTGTCGTAACTTCCAAATTCAGTAGAACTGTAGTTGTCTCCCAGCATACTCCATTCGGTTTGCCATACTTCCAGTCCGTATTGGGCTGCCGCTTGTGCCATGCGTTGGCGGGTATTGCGCATACCGTCCCAAGTACCGTCAGTCCAATAACTGTGTCCGCCGATTAATTTCTTTACGTGGCTCAGGTCGCCGATGTAAGCCGATGAGCTTGGTTCGTAGAAAGCTTCCAATACTTTGCTGCGGTTCTCGTCGTCTTTGATTGTATAAAGATAGGTCCATTCGGCTGCTTCTCCGGGTAAGATGTCGGTGGAAAGGCTGTGCTCCGTCAGTGCTTTATCCAATTCACGTATCAGGCGTGCGGCTTCATCGTTTGTCCATGGACTTCCTTCCTGTCCGCCGTCGTTCCAACTGAATTGCGGTTCATTGATGGGGGAGATATGCGTGATGTTGTATCCTTCGCTTTGATAATGTGCGGCTACGTCTGCCATGTAGTTGGCAAAGTCGTCGTAGCAGTCTTCTTTCAGGTTCGATTTGTTTCCTTCCGATGAGAATCCCTTGCCGTTTTTCGTATGTTGCACGGGCGGAGTATTGCTGAACAATACAAATTGGTCGCAACCCAATTCTTTTGCCTGTTCCATGAAATAGCGTTGTCCTTCGCAACGGGTCCAGTCTAAAGTCAAGTCATCATTCAGGTATGATTCGGCACGGCGTGAAACATTTGAAATGCCGCTGTCGTCTCCTTGTTCCATGCTTCCGCCTCCCATATTGACGCGCCACATCGAGAGTCCGATGCCTTTGGGCTGTCCGTCGGCAATTTCAGAAGAGAAGAGCAGTTCGGCAATTTCATTCCGGTTGTTCGTCCAATATTTGCCTACGAATGCAGGAGCCCAGCAGTCGGATGCGGCAAAGCCTTTTATGGTTTGAAAGGTTTGTCCGGCATCAATGGTCACTGTTTTCGTAACGCTTGCCGTTGGAGTGTCTTGTCCTCCTTCCTCTTCTTGGGGCGGAGTGGTTTCGGCATCGCTGCACGCAGAAAAATTGAATAAGAGGATTGAAAAGAGAAGTTGTTTGAGTTTCATGATACGTTTTTTTATTAAAATAAAATGCCGCGGATAATCGGCAGGACTACCCGCGGCGTATAATATAATGTTAGAGATTAGTTTCTGTATAAATTAGGTCTATACTTTAACTTTATTTATCGGAATCAGCAGCATGAAGTCTTTTTATTCTCCGTATACTTCTATGTCCGATGTATGATTTGAAATAATATTTATTACCTATTGAAAATGAATATAGATATCTTTAATTAGTGTAGGGAAGAGATTCCGCCCTACACTAATTGATATTTATAAAATCAATTCCATCCAGGATTTTGTGTGATTGAACCGTTTGACATAGTTATTTCATACAATGGAATTGGGAATACAAGGTCACGGTTTACATCAAATGTAATACCTTTATTGCTATTTTCACCTTGGTTTTCCCACTCGTAACGGTCACGGGTAGCTTCATTCATATTCCATTGTACAAAAGTTCCGTTCGGACCCAAAATGCTGGCGATAACTGGTTGACCGCTATCGTCTTTCCAGCGGCGGATATCATACAAACGGTTTTGTTCAAATGCAAGTTCCAAACGGCGTTCTAGACGGATAGCATCACGAAGTTGATGTCCCGTAGCTGTAACCTCTGGTAAATGAACACGATTACGGACTTCATTCAAAGCATTTTGTGCTTCACTATCTTGTCCTAATTCATTGCAAGCTTCAGCGTACATCAACAAAACATCGGCATAACGCAAGATGCGGTGATCCAAAGGAATTTTGTCGATATTATATACTGCCGGTCGTTTGTTGTATGGAACAAAATATTTACGGATAATACGTGCTGACTTATGTTGTGCCGGGTCAATGATGTAACAGTTTTCGTCCCAACCGTATTGTTCGATGTATTTGTCGTAATTAGCCATTTCTTTACTATTCTGTACGAACACATCAAAATTATCTTCACCAGCGATTTCTGTACAACCTGTCTTGATGATTGTCCATTTCAAACGTTCTGTATCGCCTGCATCAATATAGGCTTGTTCCAAATTTGCTGTAGGTTGGCACCAACTCCATCCGTCACCGGGACCGTTACGTGCTCCAGTAACTACGGTTAACGCACCGCCTAAAGCAAGTGTTTCATGGTAGGCATATTGTACTTCGAACAGACTTTCTTCGTTGTTGTTCTTATCAATGCTCCATACATCTCCGAAGTTTTCCATCAATTTATATTGCTTACTGTCAATAACGGTTTTTAACACATCATGTGCTTCCTGCCATTTTTCTTGATATAAATACACTTTTCCTAACAAACCTAGAGCGGCGCCACGAGTAGCGCGTCCAACTTCTGATTCACTACGTTCTGGCAATATTTCCGCAGCAGCTAACAAATCTTTTTCTACAAATGCATAAACTTCTTCAGTTGAAGCGCGGGTAATACCCTGTACATCTTCCGGATTAGCAAAAGTGGTTATTAAAGGTACTCCGCCAAAGTTTCTTACTAATTCAAAGTAAAAATACCCACGTAAGAAACGAGCCTCGGCAACTAACTGATTTTGTCTTTCTTTATTCACTAAATCCATTTGACTGATATATTCGATAGCTGTATTACAGCGAAGGATAGCTTTGTAACGGTATTGCCAAAAGTTAGAAATAGGACCGTTGCTGGCACCGCTACCTTGGTAGTGCGCTAATGAGACATAATCGCTTTGACTTTGGGTGGTATTCCCCATCCATGCATCATCGCTACACATTTCAGAGAGTAACCAAACGGTGTTGATGTTCCACCAACCGCCACAGGTGATGTCTTGATAACATCCGACGATATACGCTTCACAATCTTCTATATCAGTGAAGTAGGTTTCCAAGTTTTGTTGTCCGCGTATTTCTTCGGTCAAGAAGTCTTCACATGAGGTGAAAAGCAGCGTAACAACTAAGGTTAATATAGTAAGTAAATGTTTCATAATGTCTAATGATTAAAATTTAAAATCAATACCGAACAAGAAGGTACGCGGGCTTGGGTAAGCCGTATTGTCAATACCTGTTTCGATTACACTACCATCCAATGCCGGACGTTCAGGGTCCATACCCGAATAACCGGTAATCGTAAATGGATTCTGTGCAGAGAACGAGATACGCAAGTCTGTATCACCTACCCATTTTTTCGGTAAGGTATAACCGATTTGCATCAGTTTACAACGCATATACGAACCGTCTTCTACATAGAAACTGGATACACGTTCGTAGTTTTGACTTACATCGTTGTATGTCAAGCGAGGAATGTCATTGCTGGTTCCTTCTCCGTGCCATGCTTTTTCTAAAGTGCCTGCCCAAACATTCTGTCCGTTTATACCAGAATACATGCCTTTTGTCTTGTTGAAGATATCGTTGCCGAAGGTTCCATAGAAGTTGGCTGTAAAGTCGATATTTTTGTAACGTAAGCCGATGTTAATACCCATCATCAAATCGGGATAGGGATTACCGATAAAGGTTTTATCGTTTGCATCTAATATACCGTCATGGTTCAAGTCTTTAAAACGGATGTCACCCGGTTTTGCATTCGGCTGAATAAGTGTTCCGTGTTCATCGGCATGGGCATTGATTTCTTCCTGATTTTGGAAAATACCGTCTGCTACGTATCCATAGAAACGAGAGATTAATCCACCGTCTACGTTGCTGATAATTTGGTCGCTGTTAAATCCTCCGGTATAAATCGGTCCGTCGCCTGAGAACTTGATGGCTTTGTTGCGTACTGCTGATAAGTTGATACCAATGTCATACGAGAAGTCCTTACCGATTTGGTCGCGCCAACTCAAGCCTAATTCCCAACCGGTCGCTTTCATGCTGCCAATATTCATCCATACTGTATTGTTCCAGCTAGGGTAACCGATAGCGTGGATATTTTGTTTCTGGTACAACATATCCATTGACTTCTTCTGGAAGTATTCGAAAGTAACCCCTAAACGGGATTGCAACAATGACATATCTACGCCTACGTTCCAATCTTCCACGGTTTCCCATTTCAGGTTATTGTTTCCGACACTTGAAATGAAATATCCGTTGGTTAAAGTCTCGCCATACATGTAATATGTTTGTTCTAACAGAGTTAAGGTTGCATCATTATTGATATTTTGATTACCTACACGTCCCCAACCCCCACGGAGTTTCAAATCGCTGAAGATTTCCTGATCTTGCATGAACTCTTCGCTGGTGATACGCCATGATGCAGATACAGAGGGGAAAATCGCATATTTATTACCTTTGGGGAAGCGGGAAGAACCATCGGCACGGATTGATGCAGAGATGTAGTAACGATTGTCGTAGTTATACATCACACGTCCCAAGAAAGAGACCAATGTGTTATATTTTGTATTTCCGTCTGCCCATGCAGTCGCTTCAGTACCGGCATGTACTTCTTGCATTACGTCCATATTACTTGGAGTGTCATCGCGTCTTGCGACAGAAGTATATTCAGCAAAACGTTCAGCCGTGAAACCTGCCATAACATTCAGGTTGTGTTTTTCTGCAAATGTATCAATATATGTAGCTGTATTTGTCCAGTTCCAGTCCAGCCATTCTGTCATGTCGCGTTCAGCACGGCTTAATGTCTGTTGCTCCAATGCATTTATGAAGAATTGCGGGGTGAAAGTGTCTGAACGGCGGAAATGTGCGTTGGCACCAAACTGTGTACGCAGCGACAGCTTTTCTATCGGGTTAATTTGCAAATAGGTATTCAAGATTGCACCCATTTCGCGTGAATGTGCATTTTGTCGTGCAATCGAACCTGCAGGATTCCAAGTTTGGTTGTTGTACGAACGTTCGTAGTTGTTGAACTCATTGTCTTCCCATTCCGATTCGGGACGGAATACGGGCGTTGTCGGGTCCATTGACATAGCAGACGAAAACTGTACCGAAGTGTCATCCCATGATTCTACACGCGGGGCAACATCGAATCCTACCTTTACATATTTATTAAAGGTATATTCGGTATTTAAACGGGCATTTAGTTTGTCCCAGTAGCCGACATCAAATTGAGAGTTGGTACGATAGTATCCCAAACTCAAGTTATAGACTAACTTATCGTTACCGCCTGATATGCTGAGGGCGTAATTTTGTGTTAAGGCAGTCTTGTTGACTACGGTATCCCACCAGTCTGTTCCGCCCGGATTGGTTGTTGCACCTGTATCATTCCACATTGGGTCTCGGTCAATATTAGCATTGGCTTGCAAGAATACTTCTTTATATTCAGCAGCATCTGCTACTTTCGGTTTAGAAATAGTTTGAAAACCGACAGACGCTGTAAAGTTTACACGGGTTTGTCCGGATTTTCCTTTCTTAGTAGTAATCAAGATGACACCGTTAGAACCACGTGTACCGTAAATAGCGGCTGCAGAAGCATCTTTCAATACTTGCATCGATTCAATATCGTTGCTGTTCAAGAAATTGATATTTCCGCTAATCGGCATACCATCTACTACGTAGAGCGGGTCGGAACCATTAACGGTGGTTACACCACGAATCAATACTTTCGGAGTTGTACCCGGTCCACCACCGCTGGCTACCTGTACACCGTTTACTTTACCTTGTAAGGCATCCATGGCGTTACCTGTAACGGTCTCGGTGATTTCTTCGCCTTTTACAGTAGAAATAGAACTGGTTAAATCGCTTTTCTTTACAGCACCATAACCAATGACTACAACTTCATCCAATAATTCAGTTGCTTCTTTCATTACCAAGTTAATGGTAGTTTTTCCGTTAACCGGTATTTCTTGGGTTTCGTAACCAATAGAGGAGAATACCAATACAGCGTCCGAAGGAACATTGTCTAACATATAGTCACCGTCCAATCCTGTAATGGTACCTGTAGTCGTACCTTTAATCTGTACCGTGGCTCCAATCAGTCCCAATTGGTCTGCTGCTGAGGTCACAATACCTTTCACCGTAATCTGTTGTGCAAAACCGCATACGGATAGCAGCAACAGACATGCAATCAATAGTTGTTTTCTCATATTAGAAATTGTTTGGTTAATTATTCTCTTACTAATTTAGCTCGTCCTAAGTGTGAATCGAAGTAGAAACGATAGGTTCCGCCTGTTGTTACAGTCGGCTTCGACCATACATCTTGTCCGGTAGTAGGTCCTGTGTAAGCAGGATTCTTCGATGCACTTTGAGTATAATAACTGAATACATCAAGGTCTGTTTCACTGATACTACACCATCTTACGGCATTCCACCATTGATCTGTATGGTAGTTGTGGATGATAAAGTTCATTTGTTCTCCAGAAGCTAGCTCCATAGGTTCACTGTAGAATAAGTGCGGATTAGTTTCATCTTGAATAAATGATTTCACTCCTGTCGGATTATCCGAAGTTAAGCCGAATGTGAACGGAATGAATGTTGTGCCATCACCCCACAAGTCGAAGCATTCTTCACCATACGTCATGTCTGTACCCCACGGGTCTTGAGCTTCTTCTACAGAATAAGTTCCTTCGATTTCGTAAGTTAAATCCCAAATGTTGATATTAATAGTATAGTAAACGTTTGCTTGGTCTAATACCAATGGTTGCACTAAGTTCGGGTCGTTAGTCAATGCAGTATTGTCTTCCGAATTGATACCGTAACGTACGGAGAAGCTGGTCGGAGTAGGGATGAAGTAAACTTCTGTACCTGCTTCAGCGTTGTAGTAAATAGCCTGATATTGGTATTCTCCTGTATGGTTAATGCACATCGGTACACCGAATACGTCACTGTTTAGTTCGGCTTCGGTAGCTACATCGGCTATATACATTTTATCGTAATCCATCACATCAGTTACGCGGATAGTAGCGTTGCGTGTTACTATATTACCGATAGTATCGGCTAAAGCTACAGTATATGCGTAGTCATGGATTTCAGCGGGGAAAGATACGCTTTCTGTATGTTCTCCCGTAGTTTTCATTCCTAAGTCAATACGTTTTGGGAAACCTTCTATGCCTTCGATATTAAGTTCCAAATAATCCAGACCGCGGTCATCGCTTAACGAGAAATTCAAGTCTAGAGTAGGAGTTTCCCCTTCGCGCAAAATTACAGGTACAATGCTACCTTCATCGGGAGCACCTGAAACGAATACAGGATTTTCAAAATCGCCGTCTAATGTAACTTTGATGTCTTGTGATACAGAACGCCCGCCTACATCGGTAATAGTAACCTTTACAATATAAAGGTCACCGATTTCTGTGGCAGGCATGTCGAAGTTATAACTCAAGTCATACTCTGTTTTAGGCTCACCATAGATTTCAATTAAATCAATGGTTTTGTTCAGATACAAGTCTGCACATTGCAATTGGATAGTAGCAATACCGTCCGCATCTGTCAATGTGCCTTCAATGGTAAATGTACGTCCTGCGGCTGTTTGAATATGCAAAGTGTTCATTTCAGCAACAGGCGTTTGTCCGTCTACATCAGGATAAGTGTCATCATCACTACATCCCGTCACACATAGGCTCATTGGTAAGAGTGCCCATAGTGCCAGATTTAAGAAATGTTTCTTCATGCGATTTATTTTAAAGTTAATTACGTTTGCAAATATAGAGAAATCATAAATTAAAACAAATCTTTAATCGTGCAAATCACATGCACAAATCTTTCAAAATGCCGTTTGAATGCATTCTGTGCCTGTTTGACCGGATTAACACACGTTGTCGGATTCGTGTTCCCGGCTGGTTGCATATCTGTTTCAGCGGACGGCCACAGGGTTAACCCTGTGCATGAATAGTAATAATACGAGTCAACCCGTACTACGAATAAGACTTAAAGTAGTCAACCTTTTCTACAAAGCTACATGGCAATGGACAAGAAACAGGCTTGGCTTTATATTCCACGGGCTGAAACGTACATTCCGCGGCGTGGAACGTATATTCCATGGGCTGGAACGTACATTCCACGCCGTGGAATATAAAAGTAATTCAATGGAACAAAGGAAATCATTTGTTTCATCGGATGAATGTATGGAGGTTCGAAGGCTTTCCTTGTGTGTCTTACCTGCCTGTACTTCCTAAAAAATGGGCGTTTCTTTGTAATTATGTTAATGAGGTAAATATTTTCCATTGGAAATTTTGTATTAATGAAAGTTTATTGTTTATTTGCAAAAGTTTCCAATGGAAAATAATGTAAGCGAAAAATAAAAGACGTATGAAGATTCTTATTGTAGGAGGAGTAGCGGGAGGAGCCACAGCAGCTGCCCGCATCCGTAGAAATACCGAAGAAGCCGAAATCATCCTGTTCGAGAAGGGAGCCTATATTTCGTATGCCAATTGTGGATTACCTTATTACATAGGTGGGGTTATCGAGGAACGCGAACGGCTTTTTGTACAGACGCCCGAAGCGTTCGGAAAACGGTTTAACATCGATGTGCGCACGCTTTCGGAAGTGACGGCTATCAACCGGGAGCGGAAGGAAGTGACGGTTCGTACTGCCGAGGGGAAAGTGTATCGGGAAAGCTATGACAAACTCTTGCTTTCGCCGGGGGCGTCGCCCGTGCGTCCGCCTTTGAAAGGTATCGATTCGGAAGGCATCTTTACCTTGCGGAATGTAACCGATACCGACCGTATCAAGCGATACTTGGACGAAAAGCAGGTGAAACGCGCGGCGATTGTAGGCGGAGGCTTTATCGGGTTGGAGATGGCGGAAAACCTGGTGCATGCCGGAGTAGAGGTCTCGGTGGTAGAGATGGCAGACCAGGTGATGGGACCTATAGACTATTCGATGGCTTCGCTGGTGCACGAACATTTGATGCAAAAAGGGGTGAAGCTGTATTTAGGGCAGGCGGTAGAGGCGTTCGAACGGACGGATGCGGGCTTAGGAGTGACCTTCAAGTCGGGTATCCGCTTGCAGGTGGATATGGTGATATTGTCTATCGGAGTGCGTGCCGAAACGCGCCTTGCCTCGGAAGCAGGATTGAAGCTGGGCGAGATGAAAGGCATTTATGTGAATGAATATCTGCAGACTTCGGATGAGGCTGTTTATGCCGTGGGGGATGCGATAGAGTTTCCGCATCCCGTTACGGGAAAGCCGTGGCTGAATTTTCTTGCCGGTCCGGCAAACCGTCAGGCACGCATCGTGGCGGACAACATCGTATTCGGGAACAAGGCAGTGTATGAAGGTTCCATAGGTACGTCCATAGCCAAGGTGTTCGATATGACCGTGGCATCTGCCGGCTTGCCTGCCAAGCGTTTGAAGCAAATGGGAATTGCTTACCTTTCTTCTACGACGCATTCGGCTTCTCATGCCGGTTATTATCCGGGTGCGTTGCAAATGGCGGTTAAAGTAGTCTTTTCGCCCCAAGACGGAAAGCTGTACGGGGCGCAGATAGTAGGATATGACGGGGTAGACAAACGGATTGACGAGTTTGCCCTGGTTATCAAGCAAGGCGGAACGGTGTACGACCTGACCCGGCTGGAACATGCGTATGCACCTCCTTTTTCTTCGGCAAAAGACCCGGTGGCAATAGCCGGTTACGTAGCCGGAAATATCCTGAGCGGAAAGATGACACCGCTGTATTGGCGCGAATTGAGGGATGCCGACCTGAGTCGGGTGACTTTAGTGGATGTGCGTACCCAAGATGAATTTGAGTTAGGAGCCATTCCGGGGGCTGTTAATATGCCGTTGGATGAATTGCGGGAGCATCTGGACGAGATACCGCGGGATAAGCCGGTGTGGGTGTATTGCGGTGTAGGATTGCGTGGCTATCTGGCAAGCAATATCCTGAAAGGCCATGGATTTAAAGAGGTGCGCAATCTGGCCGGAGGCATTAAGACGTATAAGGCTGCCGTGACACCGGTGGAACTGCCTTCGGAAGGCACCCCTTGTGTTTCGGCTGGCGGGGAAAAAGATTCTGGAACGGATATGCAGCCAGATAAGGTGATAAAGGTCAATGCATGCGGCGTGCAGTGCCCCGGACCGATACTGAAGCTGAAGCAAGGAATGGAAGCGTTGCAGCCCGGACAATGTCTGGAGGTAAGTGCTACCGATGCCGGATTTCCACGTGATGCAGAAGCGTGGTGCCGTACGACAGGTAATCGTTTCCTTTCGAAAACGGAAGAAAACGGAGTGTATCGGGTGCGGATAGAGAAAACCCAGACGGTTCCTGCCGTAGGACAGAAAACGGCAGTTGGCGGGAAAGGCAAAACTTTTATTCTTTTCAGTGATGACCTTGATAAAACTTTAGCTACTTTTGTACTCGCAAACGGAGCGGCTGCTACGGGTGAGAAGGTGACCGTCTTCTTTACGTTTTGGGGACTGAATGCCATTAAGAAGGAACAAAAGCCGAAGGTACGGAAGGATATTTTCGGCAAGATGTTCGGCATGATGCTGCCTTCTGATTCGCGGAAGCTGAAGCTCTCGAAAATGAATATGGGCGGAATCGGTTCGAAGATGATGCGGTATGTCATGAAGCAAAAGGGAGTAGATTCGCTCGAATCGCTCCGCCAGCAAGCCATTGCCAACGGGGTGGAGTTCATAGCTTGCCAGATGTCGATGGACGTGATGGGAATAAAGCGTGAGGAACTGCTCGACTGTGTGACGATAGGTGGCGTGGCGACCTATATGGACCGTGCCGGTGAGGCAAATATGAATCTGTTTATTTGATTATGGAAAAGATACAATGTATATGTGTGATGCGTGACTTGCTGAAGGGGCTTTCCGAACTGGAGAACCGGTTGGAGGAAACTTACGGGGTGTCGCTCAACGAGGCGATGGTGTTGTGTAGTGTGGGAGCGGAAACCGTGACGGCAGGAACCATTATCTCTTGTACGGGATTGACTTCGTCGCATGCTTCGAAGGTTATCCGTTCGGTAGAGGATAAGGGCTTGCTGGCACGCAAGCTGGGCGAGCAGGACAAACGCCAGATGTATTTCACGCTTACGCGGAAAGGAAAAGCTTGTCTGGAGAATATCAAGGAGCAGGGGGTGGAAGTGCCCGAATGGCTGGCTCCATTGTTTTTTAGGTAACAAGGTCACGAGTTGACAAGGCTTTAGATACATAGGTAGAACTATTTAAGACCTTGTCAACTCGTTACCTTGTCACCTCGTCACTTCATTAAAAAGTATGAAAAAGAAAAAAGAAGACTGGGAAGTGCCGGGCAATGCCGGACAGGTATTGCTGCATACATGTTGTGCGCCTTGTTCATCGGCAATTATTGAATGCCTGATGCAGCACGGGGTACGCCCTACCATTTATTATTGCAATCCGAACATTTATCCGGAAGAGGAATACCGGATCCGGAAAGAGGAATGTACCCGTTATGCACAGGCGTTGGGCTTGGATATCATCGATGCCGATTACGACCACGAGGCGTGGCGTTGTGCGGTTCGTGGCTTGGAAGGGGAGCCGGAAAGGGGAGGGCGTTGCCTGCAATGTTTCAGGTTGCGTTTGCGTGATACGGCACGTTATGCCCATGAACACGGTTTTACGGTGATTACTACTACGCTTGCTTCTTCACGTTGGAAGAGCTTGGACCAGATTAACGAAGCCGGACGCTATGCCGTAGAACCTTATCCCGACGTGACGTGGTGGGACAAGAACTGGCGGAAAGGCGGGTTGAGCGAACGCCGCATCCAGATTATCAAGGAATATGATTTCTATAACCAGCAATATTGCGGGTGCGAGTTCAGCATGCGGAAAGAAGGGGAAAATACTCCTTAAAGTTTATTGTGTGGTGTAAAGTTTGACTTCTTTTTCCTCAACTCACGGTTTTTTTGTATGTTTGCATCCTAAAATCAATATGCAACTTGCAAGAAATGGAAGGATTATTCGTCAGAAAAAGCATAGATGCCCTGCAGAAAGAAGTCGGGCAGACAGGAAATAAGACCCTGAAACGGGTATTGGGACCGGTCAGTCTGGTGGCTTTGGGGGTAGGCGTGATTATCGGAGCCGGGCTGTTTTCTATTACAGGGACAGTGGCTTCGGAATATACGGGACCTGCTATTACGCTTTCGTTTATCATAGCTGCGATAGGATGCTGTTTTGCTGGGCTTTGTTATGCCGAATTTGCCTCAATGATTCCGGTGGCAGGTAGTGCTTATACTTATTCGTATGCCACTATGGGAGAACTGATAGCTTGGATTATCGGATGGGACCTGGTGTTGGAATATACCGTGGCTGCTACTACGGTCAGTATCAGTTGGAGCCGTTATCTGGTGGTCTTTCTGCAAGGAGCAGGCATTGATTTGCCCCATACATTGACTGCTTGTCCGTGGGATGGGGGCATAGTCAATATACCTGCCATGGTGATTGTGGTATTGATGAGCCTTATTCTGATGCGAGGGACGGCGGGCAGTTCGTTTTTCAACGGACTGATTGTATTTTTGAAAATCAGTGTGATTCTGGTTTTTGTCATTTTGGGTTGGAAGTTCATTCAGGCAGATAATTATGTGCCATACATACCTGAAAATACCGGAAAACTGGGTGAGTTCGGATGGTCGGGTATTTTGCGGGGGGCAGCCATTGTGTTCTTTGCTTTCCTGGGATTCGACGCGGTAAGTACTGCGGCACAAGAAACGAAGAATCCCAAACGCGATATGCCTATTGGTATTCTGGTATCTTTGCTCGTCTGTACGATATTGTACATTCTTTTTGCCCATGTGATGACGGGGGTAGCTCATTATACAGATTTCAAAGGTCAGGAAGGTATAGCTCCGGTAGCTGTGGCTATCGAGCAGATGGGATATGCCAATGCGCAGGGGGTGATAATGCCTGCTTACCCGTGGCTGAATAAGGCAATTGTACTTGCCATTCTTTTTGGTTATTGTTCGGTGATTATGGTTACTTTACTTGGTCAGAGCCGTGTGTTTCTCAGTATGAGCCGCGATGGTTTGTTGCCTCCTTTTTTTTCTCGTATCAATACACGTTTCCGTACACCGGTACATAGTAATTTCCTGTTTATGGTAGTGGTAAGCTTGCTTGCCGGTTTTGTTCCTGCCCAAGTGGCAGGCGAAATGACCAGTATCGGTACCTTGCTTGCTTTTACATTGGTTTGTGCTGCTGTGCTGATTGTGCGTAAGACGATGCCTGATGTGCATCGTGCATTCAAGACGCCGTGGGTCCCTTTTGTGCCCATTATGGGTATCCTTACCTGTTTGTGTATGATGTGTTTTCTGCCGGCCGACACGTGGATTCGGTTGGTTCTTTGGATGTTGATAGGATTGGATATCTATGTCAGTTATGGAAGAAAACACAGTAAACTGGAACCAGGAAGGGTTTATCGTAAAGGCGATACGGTATTGAATATCTTAGGACTGGTGCTGGCTGTGCTGAGTGTAATTACTGGTTTATGGCACCAGCAGACTGTAGGTTGGGAAGCCGACAAGACTTTGCTGGTCATTTCTTTTGTCTTTGCTTTTACCCATTGTGCTTATTATATGTGGCGGCTTTGGCATCAGGCAAGCGACTTGAAGCGGGCTCCGAAGTCATAAAAGAAGTTATAATGTAAGTACGCGGACAGAAAAAATGAAATATCAACCAATATAATATGGATAAAAAGCCGTTATTTTACGGCAATTTAAGACAATATGGATAAAAACAGACTATTTGTAGCCATACAGGCATCTTTGAAAGCCGGGGCTGCTATTATGGAAGTATATACCGACCCGAACGCAGATTTCGAGGTGGAACGGAAAGCTGACAATTCGCCTTTGACGATAGCCGACCGCAAGTCGCATCAGATTATTGTGCAGGAATTGTCGGCATTGCCTTATCCTGTGTTGAGCGAGGAAGGTAAAGAAATACCTGTTGCCGAGCGAAGAGGCTGGAATGAATTGTGGGTGGTAGATCCTTTGGACGGTACCAAAGAGTTTATCAAGCGTAATGGAGAATTTACGGTAAATATTGCTTTTGTGAAAGACGGACGTCCTGAGGCTGGAGTGATATATATACCGGTCAGGGAAGAGCTGTATTTTGCTGATGAGGTTTTGGGGGCTTATAAACTGGAACACGTTGCCCGTTTGAATCCAGAGGATACACTAGAGAGCCTGATAGGACGTGCACAACGTTTGCCTTACCCGGATGGGCGGACATACGGTACATTTGTTGTCGTGGCTTCGCGTTCGCATCTCAATGCTGAAACCGAGCATTTTATCGATGAAATGAAAAAGAAATATACCGAAGTACAAACCGTGTCGAAAGGAAGCTCGTTGAAACTTTGCCTCATAGCCGAAGGTAAAGCAGATGTCTATCCCCGATTTGCACCTACAATGGAATGGGATACAGCAGCCGGACACGCTATTGTACGTGCAGCAGGAGGTGAAGTGTATCAGGCTGAGACAAATCTTCCCCTTCGGTATAATAAAGAAGATTTGTTGAATCCGTGGTTTATCGCTTATCCTTGTATTGGTCGTTAAACGGAGTTATATTTGGAAGCCGAACGGAATTATATTGGAAGTTAAAGGGAACTATGTGGAAAATTAAAGGGGAGTCGGATATCAGTCACTCTGAAGTATTGGTCTTTTGTTGCTTCTGATTCCGGCGAGACATGACTTCTGAATTAAAAATAAACTTTTCAAGACTATGAATTTTGAAATACTTTTTGTGTTGCTGGGGCTGATAGGGATGCTCGTTGCGCTTATCTTGGATAAAATGCGTCCGGGCATTGTACTGTTGTCATTGGTCGTGGTGTTTATGGCGGCAGGTATTATCACTCCCAAACAGATGGTTGCCGGATTTAGCAATCGTGGCATGATAACGGTAGCTTTGTTGTTTCTGGTGAGTGAAGGTGTGCGCCAAAGTGGTGCACTTGCCACGGTCATTAAGAAATTGTTACCCGAACGGAAAATGTCGGTAATGCAGGCACAGTTGCGTCTGTTGCCTGTTGTTAGTGCTTTTTCGGCTTTCCTTAACAATACTCCAGTAGTGGTTATCTTTGCACCTATTGTGAAAAACTGGGCAAAAAAAGTTGGGCTTTCGTGTACCAAGTTCCTCATTCCTTTGTCGTATGCTACGATTTTGGGTGGGTTGTGTACACTTATCGGAACATCTACCAATCTGGTGGTTCACGGTATGATGATTGACCGTGGTTTGCCGGGGTTGAAGATGTTCGATCTTGCCTATATTGGCATTCCCATCACAATAGCCGGACTTCTTTTCATTTTGTTTACTTCGAAGAAACTGCTTCCAGCCGAACGGCCCGATAATTTTGAGGAAGAAGAGGCAGATGCGGCGGAAGTGAAAGGACAGCATATAGTAGAAGTGGTGTTGGCATCACGTTTTCCTGGTTTGAAGCGCAAGTTGAAGAATTTTGATTTTAAACGTCGTTATGGGGCTGATATCAAGGAAATACGCCAGGGAGGTCAGGTCATTACCAAAAATTTGGGTGAAGTGAGGTTGCAGGAAGGTGACACACTGGTATTGCTTGCTGATGATGAGTTTACCAAGGCGTGGGGAGATTCTTCCGTTTTCCTGATGATGACCAATGGGCAGGAGATACCTTCGCGTCCGATGCCTGGGTGGAAGAAATGGACGGCATTGGCGCTTTTGTTAATTATGATTATCGGTGCTACTATCGGTGAGCTTCCTTATTTTCAGGAACGTTTTCCCGGTGTGAAGATGGACATGTTTTTCTTTGCATCGGTTACGGCTGTGGTGATGGCTTGGCTTAAGATATTTCCTCCGAAAAAATATACTAAATATATCAGTTGGGACATACTTATCACCATAGCTTGTGCCTTTGCTATCAGTGCGGCGATGGAAGAATCCGGACTGGCGGCGTTGATAGCCAATTTTATTAAAGATGTGTCTGGTTCGTTGGGAGCTTGGGGAGCTTTGGCGTTGCTTTATTTTGTCACACTGGTTATTACCGAACTAGTAACGAACAATGCTGCAGCAGCACTTGCCTTTCCGCTTGCGCTGGAAACGGCTGCAGAATTCAACGTAGATCCGATGCCTTTCTTCATCGCTATCTGCATTGCTGCATCGGCAGGTTTTGCTACCCCCATCGGTTATCAGACTAACTTGATTGTGCAGGGAGCTGGTAATTATCGGTTTACCGATTTCTTGAAGATTGGTCTTCCGATGGATTTGATTGTGATGATTTTATCGGTAGGTCTTATCCCGCTGATATGGCCTTTTGTACAAGTGTGATTTTCAATGCGGACGAAAGAGATGCGGAAACGTTATATCCGAAGGGCTTGTTTTTCAGATAAATCTGCATATCTTTAATGTCCGGCTATATAGATAGTAAACAGAATGATAATAAATGAACAACATTTATCCTATATTCGACAAGATGCTGTCCCGTGCTGACAAGGAGAAACTGCTGGGGCAACGTGGATTGATGATTTGGTTTACCGGACTGAGTGGGTCGGGTAAGAGTACTCTTGCCATTGCGCTTGAACGTGAACTGCAACAACGGGGATTGCTTTGCCGCATCCTTGATGGGGACAATATCCGGAGTGGAATCAACAATAATTTGGGCTTTTCGCCAGAAGACAGGGTAGAGAATATCCGTCGCATAGCCGAAGTTGGCAAGTTGTTTGTTGATACAGGTATTATTACCATTGCCGCATTTATCAGTCCGAACAATGAACTTCGTGAAATGGCAGCACATATCATTGGTGCGGATGATTTTGTGGAAGTTTATGTCAGTACGCCGATAGAAGAATGCGAGCGGCGTGATGTGAAAGGCTTGTATGCCAAGGCACGTCGTGGGGAAATCAAGGAGTTTACAGGGGTTTCGGCTCCGTTTGAAGCACCTCAACATCCGGCACTTTCGCTCGATACTTCGAAGTTTTCGCTCGAAGAATCAGTGAACCAGCTCCTGCACTTGATTTTGCCCAAAGTGTCCGCCCCTCTGAGTAAGGAATGAAAAAAAAGAAAAAGCAAACATTATAAATTATGCAAGAAGAATACAACTTGAGCCACTTGAAAGAACTCGAAGCCGAGTCTATTCATATCATTCGTGAGGTGGCTTCCGAATTTGAAAACCCGGTGATGCTGTACAGTATCGGAAAAGATTCGTCGGTAATGGTGCGCCTTGCCGAAAAAGCCTTTGCTCCGGGCAAAGCGCCCTTTCCATTGATGCACATTGATTCGAAATGGAAATTTAAGGAAATGCTTCAGTTTCGTGATACATATGCCAAAGAACACGGCTGGAAACTTATTGTGGAAAGTAATATGGAAGCATTCCGTGCCGGAGTAGGTCCCTTTACTCACGGAAGTAAGGTACATACAGACTTGATGAAGACGCAAGCGTTGCTTCACGCTCTTGATAAATATAAGTTTGATGCTGCTTTCGGAGGAGCACGCCGTGATGAGGAAAAATCACGTGCCAAGGAACGCATCTTCTCTTTCCGTAACGAATTCCATCAGTGGGATCCCAAGAACCAGCGTCCCGAACTGTGGGACATCTACAATACTCGTATCCGTAAAGGGGAAAGCATCCGGGTCTTTCCTTTGAGCAACTGGACAGAACTGGATATCTGGCAATATATCCGTTTGGAAAAGATACCTATTGTGCCTTTGTATTTCGCCAAGGAACGTCCGGTAGTAAATATTGACGGTCAGCTTATTATGCCTGATGATGACCGTCTGCCCGAGAAATACCGCGATAAGATTGAAATGCGGAAAATCCGTTTCCGTACTTTGGGGTGCTGGCCGCTTACAGGGGCTATTGAAAGCGATGCCGATACCATAGAGAAGATTGTGGAGGAAATGATGACCACCACCAAGAGCGAACGCACAACCCGTGTTATAGACTTCGACCAGGACGCAAGTATGGAAGAGAAGAAACGGGAAGGATACTTTTAAATGAATAATTAATAATGAATAATTAATAACGATTCCTACATTCGTTTGTTGTTCATTACCTATTCATGTACCGTTATTAACTATTAATTGTTAATTATTAATTGAAGAAAAATGGAAGAAATAGATAAAACCAAATCAGGAAACCCGATGGAAGGCGAAGCCAGAGGCCGTATGTCAATTGAAGAGTTTCTGAAAAAAGATGAGGAGAAAGACCTGTTAAGGTTCCTTACTGCCGGTTCGGTAGACGATGGAAAGTCTACTCTTATCGGACGCTTGCTTTTCGATAGCAAGAAGATTTACGAAGACCAGCTTGTGGCATTGGAACGCGACAGCAAACGTGTGGGGAATGCCGGTGAGCACATTGATTATGCTTTGTTGCTCGACGGGTTGAAAGCAGAACGCGAGCAGGGGATTACCATTGATGTTGCTTACCGCTATTTCTCTACCAACAACCGTAAATTTATCATTGCCGACACTCCGGGGCACGAGCAATACACGCGCAATATGATTACCGGAGGCTCTACCGCTAATCTGGCGGTAATTCTTGTTGATGCACGTGCCGGAGTCATTACCCAAACCCGCCGCCACTCTTATCTTGTTTCCTTATTAGGCATCAAACACGTGGTATTGGCGGTGAACAAGATGGATCTTGTAGATTTTTCGGAAGAAATATTTGATAAAATAGTGGCGGATTATAAAGCATTCATCGCTCCATTGGGTGTGCCTGATGTGACTTGTATTCCACTTTCGGCACTTGATGGAGATAATGTGGTCGAAAAATCGGCACGTACTCCGTGGTACGCAGGTCCTTCCTTGTTGGAATATCTTGAAACCGTGCACATTGGTAACGACCATAATTTGAAAGATTTCCGTTATCCTGTGCAATACGTCTTGCGTCCTAATCTCGATTTCCGCGGATTTTCATCCAAAGTGGCTTCGGGCATCGTGCGCAAAGGAGATGAAGTGATGGCATTGCCTTCGGGGAAGAAAACCCGTGTAAAGGCAATCTATGCTTCTGATGGAGAATGCGATTATGCTTATCCGCCTATGTCGGTCACTCTGACCTTGGAGGACGAAATAGATGTGTCACGTGGCGAAATGCTGGTGCATCCTGACAATATGCCGTTGGTAGGACGTAACTTTGAGGCGATGCTTGTCTGGATGGACGAAGAAAAGATGGATATGGAAAAATCGTTCTTCCTGAAACAAACTACCAATACCAGCCGCACACGCATCGATAGTATCAAGTACAAGGTGGATGTCAACACGATGGAACACCTTTCAATTGAAAATGGACAGTTGACAAAAGAAACACTGCCTTTGGAGCTGAACCAGATAGCTCACGTGGTGTTCACGTCATCGAAAGAGCTTTTCTTCGACCCTTATGCCTGCAATAAGGCGACGGGGGCGTTCATTCTTATCGATCCGATAACCAACAATACCAGTGCAGCTGGCATGATTATCGGCAAGGTAGACGACAAGGACATGCATACTACGATGGAAATCCCGGTACTAGACCTGCCTAAGTTAGGGATTGCTCCCGAACACTATGATGCCATCGAAACCATTGCAAAAGAATTGGAACGCCGTGGATACGCAATAGAGATAAAGAAATAAGTTTTTAATGAAGAATGAAGAATTAAGAATGAAGAATTTTGACTGGTTCACATCATTCTTAGTTCTTCATTCTTAATTCTTCATTTACAATATGGGCTTATTAGAATTTAGCAAATTGCCGGTTAACACCTTGGTAGGTGCCGACTGGAAGACATTCAACGAAATAACCAAAGGGCGTGCCATCGGTTCTGCTTATCGGGGAAAGTTCCGTCTGACAAAAGCAGTGTGCCGTCTGCTTTCTGTATTGAAACCCTTGCAGGATAAGAAGTATGCAAGCCTCCTGGCACAGAAGCCGCTCGAACATGATCCGGTATTCATTTTAGGGCACTGGCGCAGCGGAACCACCTTTATGCACAATGTTTTTTCATGTGACAAACATTTTGGTTATAACACTACCTACCAGACCGTATTCCCGCATCTGATGATGTGGGGGCAACCTTTCTTTAAGAAAAACATGAGCTGGCTAATGCCTGACAAGCGTCCTACCGATAACATGGAGCTTGCCGTTGACCTGCCTCAGGAGGAAGAGTTCGCCCTTACCAATATGATGCCTTATACGTATTATAACTTTTGGTTCCTGCCCAAGCACATGCAAGAGTATGCCGATAAGTATTTGCTTTTCGAAGATGTCACGGATGCTGAGTTGAAAGTGTTTGAGGAAACTTTTACCAAGCTTATCAAGATTTCGCTCTGGAACACTGGAGGCACCCAGTTTCTCAGTAAGAATCCCCCTCACACAGGCCGCGTGAAGGAATTGGTGAAGATGTTTCCCAATGCCAAGTTTATCTATTTAATGCGTAATCCGTATACGGTATTCGAGTCTACCCGGAGTTTCTTCACCAATACCATCAAACCTCTCCAACTTCAAGACATCAGTCCTGAAGAGTTGCAGCAGAACATCCTCACGGTGTACGACAAGCTCTATCACAAATATGAGGCTGACAAGCATTTCATTCCTGAGGGCAACCTGGTAGAGGTGCGTTTCGAGGATTATGAAAAGAACGCGTTCGACCTGACGCAGGAAATCTATCAGAAACTTTCTCTTCCTGGATTCGAAGAAGCACGTCCTGCCATTGAGGCATACGTCAACAAGAAGAAAGGCTATAAGAAGAACAAATACCAGTATAAGCCGGAAACAGTAGAGCTGGTGGAAAAGCACTGGGGATTTGCTCTTGATGAATGGGGATACAAGATCTGATTTATACAAATAGGGATTAAGAAGCAGTTTCTTAATGAATGTCCTGATTAGCCAATACATATCTCCTGAAAACGAAGATATGTATCGGCTGATGGACATTCATTTTTTTATTCCCACTCGATTGTGGCAGGTGGTTTCGATGAAATATCGTAGCAAACTCGGTTTACGCCTTTCACCTTGTTGATGATGTCATTCGATACCTTTGCCATAAATTCATAAGGAAGGTGTGCCCAGTCGGCTGTCATGGCATCAGTGCTTGTTACGGCACGTAGTGCAACTGCACGCTCGTAGGTGCGTTCATCACCCATTACACCTACGCTCTGCACAGGTAGAAGGATGACACCTGCTTGCCATACTTGGTCGTAGAGCGCAGTTTCTTTGCCTTCAGTATTTTTTGTTTTCCAATCGCGTAGACCTTGGATGAAAATATCATCGGCATCTTGAAGGATGCGTACTTTCTCGCGGGTAATGTCGCCCAGGATACGTACGGCAAGTCCCGGTCCGGGGAAAGGATGACGAGTGATGAGGTGTTCGGGCATACCCAGTTCACGGCCTACGCGGCGTACTTCGTCCTTGAATAAGAGACGGAGCGGTTCGCAAAGTTTCAGATTCATCTTTTCGGGTAATCCGCCTACGTTGTGGTGGCTTTTGATTACTGTTCCGGTAATGGAGAGCGATTCGATGCAGTCGGGGTAGATGGTTCCTTGCGCCAGCCATTTCACATCATGTATTTTGTGCGCTTCTTCATCAAATACGTCAATGAATCCTTTGCCGATGATTTTGCGTTTGCGTTCGGGTTCGGTCACGCCTGCCAGTTCGGTAAAGAATTTTTCGCTGGCATCAACACCGATGACATTCAGGCCAAGGCATTCATAGTCATGAAGTACATTGCGGAATTCATTCTTGCGTAACATACCGTGGTCGACAAAGATGCAAGTCAGGTTTTTGCCGATGGCTTTGTTGAGCAACACGGCTGCTACTGATGAGTCAACACCTCCGCTCAGCCCGAGTACTACTTTGTCATCACCTAATTGTTCTTTCAGTTGCGCAACTGTAGTTTCAATGAATGACGCCGCGCTCCAGTCTTGTTTGCCTCCGCAGATGTCTACTACGAAGTTTTTCAGGATTTGCGTGCCGTCTTCAGTGTGATACACTTCAGGATGGAACTGTACCCCCCATAGCTTTTCTCCTTCTGCCTGATAAGCGGCAACTGCTACTTTGTCGGTAGAGGCGATAATCTTGAAATTTTCGGGTAGAGACGTAATGGTGTCTCCATGGCTCATCCATACTTGCGAGTTTTCACGGACATCTTTCAGCAACGGGTTATCGTGGTCGAACTTAGCCAGATGTGCCCGTCCGTATTCACGGGTATTGGCAGGTTCTACCTTGCCTCCGTTGGTGTATGCCATAAATTGTGCACCGTAGCAGATGCCCAAAACCGGATATTTGCCACGGATATTGCTCAAATCGATTTTGAAAGCCTTTTCATCGTAAACCGAGAAAGGGCTTCCCGACAGAATCACACCAATGACGGAAGGGTCGCCGAAAGGGAACTTGTTGTAGGGAACAATCTCGCAATACATGTTCAGTTCGCGCACGCGGCGTCCGATGAGCTGCGTGGTTTGCGAGCCGAAATCGAGAATAATAATCTTTTCCTGCATATTCAGTTCTGTATAAAATTGAAAGATTGGGCAAAGGTACTCATTTAAATTGAGAATTGAAAACAGGGTGTTGAAAATTCCAACGCAAACGTGTTTAATTTTTGCGGAGGTTTATTTTTGCAGGACATCGTTTCCGGCACGTATGTTTTTTATACCATGCGTGGTATGAAATTGTGCCTTTTCTCACCACATATAGTATAAGTGTCCGTATTCATATTAATTTGTTTTGAATCGTTATTCTGAAATGGAAAAATGTAAGCCTATCCTCTTTGCAACTATCGGAATAAGGAGGCTTTCCGGATGAATTTTGTTCTTTTTTTCACTAAAGTTCGTCAATATCACACTTGGTTTTGGCGGTTAGGTTCACCTTTTATAATTTCGTCATCGTTATGGAAAAATTGATAGTAAAAGAGGTTCAGACCGGGCGTGAAATGGACGATTTCGTACGGTTTCCCCATCGGTTGTATGCGGATTGTCCTTATTATGTGCCTGATTTGGATATGGATATACGTGAGACGTTCGACAAACGGAAAAATCCGGGGCTTGATTTCTCGGATATTCAGCCATTCATCGCTTATGATAGTCATGGAGATACGGTAGGGAGGATTGCCGGCATCATTAATCATCGTGCCAACGAAAAGTGGCATACGCGTAACGTGCGTTTCGGCTTTATTGAATTTGTCGATGATATTGAGGTGGCGGGAGCCTTGCTTCGTGCTGTAGAACAATGGGGGCGGACACGGGGAATGAATGCGATACAGGGACCGATGGGAATTTTCGACTTTGACAAGGAAGGTATGCTGGTGGATGATTTCGAGCAGGTCAGTTCTATGATTACCATCTATAATTATCCGTATTATCCCCGTCATTTGGAAGCATTGGGTTATGAGAAAGAAGTCGATTGGGTTCAGATTCGTGTACAGGTTCCCGAGGAGATTCCACCTAAATATGCCCGTGTGGCGGAATTGTCGAAAGAAATGTTTGGTTTGCAGGTAAGGAAGCTGACTTCGGCCGACATTTCAGAACGTAATTATGGTAAGAAAGTATTCGATTTATTGAATGTTGCCTATTCTCCTTTATTCGGATATACCGAATTGTCGGACAGGCAGATAGATGGCTATCTGAAACGTTATTTGCCTTTGCTTGACTTGCAGTTGCTTCCTGTGATAGAGAATGAGAAAGGTGAGCTGGTAGGCGTAGCGATAACGATGCCCAGTCTTTCGAATGCGTTACGGAAGGGAGGTGGAAGACTTTTCCCGTGGGGATGGTATCCGTTGCTGCGTGCATTGAAATGGAAACGGGAAGAGAAGGCAGAACTTTTTCTGATAGCTGTCCGCCCTGATTACCAGGGATTGGGTGTGAATGCCTTGTTTTTTGCTGATCTGATACCGGTCTATAACAAGTATGGTTTCACCTGGGCAGAAACAGGACCGCAATTGGAAACAAACGTAAAGGAACTTTCACAATGGAAACCTCTACATCCGGAAATCGTGAAAAGGAGGCGGTGTTATCGGAAAGTGTTGGAATAAAATAATAAACTGATAGAATATGAGAAGAGTAGTAATAACCGGTATGGGTATCTGGTCGTGTCTGGGTACGACACTGGATGAAGTGTGCCGGTCTTTGTATACAGGAAAAAGTGGAATCGTATTCAGTCCTGAACGTAAGGATGCAGGATTCCGTTCGGCTTTATGTGCACAGATAGCCAAGCCCGACTTGAAACCTTTTGTGTCGCGCAATCTGCGTCAGTTTATGCCCGAAGAGGCGCAATATGCCTATATGGCTACACGTGCGGCACTGGAGCAGGCCAGACTGGAGCCTGACTATATCGAGCAGCATGAAATAGGCATCATTTATGGAAATGATTCGGTGTCTGAAGCTACTATGACCGGGCTTGACAAGTTTCGTGAGTTTCACGATACGGCGGCATGTGGAAGCGGTACCATTTTCCAGTCGATGAACTCTACCGTGACTATGAACCTTGCTTGTCTGTTTAAATTGAAAGGTATCAATCTGACAGCATCCGCCGCTTGTGCCTCAGGCTCCCAGTCGGTAGGACTTGCGTATTTGCTTATTCGAAATGGCTTGCAGGATTGTATCGTGTGCGGTGGAGCGCAAGAAGCCAATATGTATGGCGTGGCGGCTTTCGATGGCATCCAGTCGTTCTCTATACGTGAGGACGAACCTGCCAAGGCAAGTCGTCCGTTCGATAAGGACCGGGATGGTCTGGTGCCTGGAGGAGGGGCAGCTACGTTGATTGTAGAGAGTTACGAACATGCTGTAAAGCGAGGTGCTCCTATCCTTGCCGAAGTCGTAAGCTGGGGATTCTCGGGCAACGGTGCGCATATATCTACTCCCAATGTAGAAGGTCCGGCACGCTCGCTGGAACTGTGTCTGAAGAATGGGAACGTGTCTCCCGATGAGATAGGTTACATCAATGCTCATGCCACTTCCACACGTATCGGTGATAGCCGGGAGGCACTGGCGATAGCACAGGTGTTTGGCGAGCTTCCGGTACCGGTCACTTCCACCAAGAGCCAGACAGGGCACGAGATGTGGATGGCTGGTGCCAGCGAACTGATTTATTCCATTCTGATGATGAAGAATGATTTCATAGCCGGAAACATCAATTTCGAGCATCCCGATGAAGATACAGCCCGTATTCATGTGCTTCCGGAGACGCGTCCCATACATTTCGATATGTTCTTGTCGAACTCGTTCGGCTTTGGAGGTACAAATTCGACGTTGATTGTCCGGAATGAGGGATGACGGATACGATGGAGCTGTTTTGTATGATGATTTATAAATTAAGTAAATAAATAAATAAAAACTAAGTTATGACACGCGAAGAAATCATTGAAAAAGTCAACACGTTGTTGGCAGAAGAATTTGAAGTAGAAGCATCTACATTGACTCCCGATGCAAATGTTAAGGAAACCCTTTCGCTGGACAGTCTGAGTCTGGTAGACCTGGTGGCACTTATCCAGCAGACTTATCAGGTGAAGATTCCTGTTTCGGATTTGCGTCAGATACAGACGTTTACCGATTTGTATGATTATATCGAATCACATTTGCCTGCGGCATGATGAAAGTGGATATACAGGCGTTGATTCCACAACGTGAGCCGATAATCATGGTCGACAGGCTGGATAAGGTGGAGCATGCGTATGCGGAAACTTCGTTGGAAATCCGTCCGGACAATTTTTTTGTTGCTCCGGACGGACGATTGGAAGAGGCGGGAATCATTGAGCATATTGCTCAGTCGGCTTTGGCATTTGCCGGTTATTGGGCTTTGCAGGCCGGAGCTTCCGAACCTCCGGTAGGATATATTGGTGAAGTGAAGAAATTCCATTGCTACCGTTGTCCGCAAACGGGAGAAATCCTGCATACCCGGATTACAATAGAAGCCGAAGCGGAAGGCATCACTCTGGTAAGAGGAGAGACTTTCGGCAACGGTACTCCGGTAGCAGATACTCAGATGAAAATATCCATTTAAGAGAGTTGAGACATGTTACTCAGAAACAATTATTATAAGGTATATAGTGCACATTATGGAGCCGAAGACGCTCTTTTTCATGTTGCTTTGTTGCCCGGATGCGATGTATATCGGAGGCATTTCCCCGGCAGACCAGTATGTCCGGGGGCATGTAATATCGAGATGATGAAAGAATGTGTGGAAGAAGCGGTAGGCAAATGTGTATCTATTGTTTTCATTAAACAATGCCGGTTTACTTCGCTGGCATCTCCCGATGTGTGTCCCGAATTGGATCTCCGTCTGCATTTTCAGGTATTGGGGGAAGGGAGGTTCCTGTTGACCGCTACTCTATCCGATGCAGGTATTACGTATATGGAATTTAAAGGAGAGATAGAGAAATGACAGAACTTTGCATCAGAATTTATCGTTTTTTCCGGCGTCATCGTATGGTGTGTTGGATATCTCTGGTTGTGTTGTTTGCTTTCTTTGGGTATTGTGCTTCATGCATTCATCTGGAGGAGGATATCAATAAACTGATGCCTTCTTCGAAAAACGAAGATGGTACGACCAAGCTGGCTTTTGCCAACTTGCGTATTAAGGACAAGACATTTTTGGTGTTCGAAGGCAAAGAGGGTGTTTCTACCGAACGTATGGCAGAGGTGTGTGATGCCTTTATTGATTCGTTGCAGGCTAAGGATGCCTTGTCCGATTCATTACACCGGGTGATAGAGGAGGTGTTTTACCGTTTGCCTGAAGAACTCTTGCCGGATGCCATTGATTACCTGAGTGGACATTTTCCTGCTTATATCGATACAAGCTTTTATGCCTGCATCGACACGATGCTGACCGAAAAGCATTTTCGCCGGCAGATGGAGATGAACCGGAAGGATTTGCTCAGCCCGATAGGCACGTTATATCCCGAACTTATCCAGATGGATCCGCTAGGTATGCGTATGCTTCTGAAGGAGCAATTCTTGCCGGCATCAGCTGGAGAGAAAAAAGGAGGTTATAAAATCCTTGACGGGCATATTTTCGTAAGTGACTCTACGGTGTGTGTGGCATTTATTACGCCCCGCTATTCGGCAACTAATACAGGTCAAGGTTCTGCTTTGTTTACGATGTTGAATGAACAGATAGCTCAATTTGCCCAGACGGCTCCTGACATCAAAATAGCTTATCACGGTACGCCTGCCAGTGGCTTTTATAATTCGAAACAAATCAAGTCGGACTTGGCTGGCACCCTTTCCGGTTCGTTGCTTTTCGTATTGGCTTTTATTTTTGTTTGCTATCGCAATTGGGATACACTTCCTTTGTTGGTCTTGCCCGTCCTGTTCGGAACGTTATTCGGACTTGCTTTGATGTATTTCATCAAGGGACAATTTTCATTGTTGGCATTGGGTATCGGAGCGGTTATTTTGGGTGTGGCATTCAGTTATGTGTTACACATCATCACCCATTATAAGTATGTTGGTAATCCCGAACAGGTCTTGCGTGACGAAGTCAAGCCGGTGTGTCTGGGTTGTCTTACAACCATTGGCTCGTTTATGGGAGTAGTATTTATTCGTACCGAGTTGTTGCAGGACTTCGGACTTTTTGCCACTTTCGCCATTCTGGGCACTACGGCATTCAGCTTGATCTATTTGCCGCAGTTCTTAAGTCCGAAGCGAAATAAGTTGAACCGGCGTGCCTTTGCCTTAATTGACCGTATCAATGCAGTGCCGTTCGACAGAAGCAAACCTTTATTGATTGTTATTCTGGTGGTAACCGTGGCTTGTATCGGACTTTACCTGGCCGGAGGCACACGCTTTGATGCTGATATGCATAACCTGGGATATAAGGCAGATATTACCACTTATTCGGAAGAATTGTTGCGAAGCAAGACGTATACGGGCGATAAAGAGAAATATTTCGCCACTTCTGGAACTACGATGGAAGAGGCGGTGGAGCGTTTTGCCGGAATGGCCCGGAAACTGGATTCGCTTCAGCAGGCAGGACTGGTGAAAGGCTATACACGTACCGACCGGATATTCGTTCCTTTACGTGTGCAACAAGAACGTATAGATGCCTGGAAAGCATATTGGAACGAAGACCGTCTGAAACGGGTGCACGAGTTGATTACCCGTACGGCACCTCAGGTTGGCTTGCGTCCCGAAGCTTTTGACTTGTTTTTCGAATATGCTACTGCCGATTATCATCCGGATGCCTTGTATGAGGCGGGTATCATCCCTGCAGGATATCAGTCTACATTAATGGAGCAATCGTATAATGGCGAATACCTGTGTTTTACGTCGGTGAGATGCGCCAATGATACGGTGCGTAGCAAGACGAGCGATTATCATCGTATTTGCGATGCTATTGCAACACAGCCTCACATGTTGGTGTTGGATACCTATTATTATACTACGGATACTTTGATGCAATTGAACGATGACTTCAGTGTATTGCAATGGGTTTCTATGCTTTTTGTCTTGCTGGTCTTGTTTTTCAGCTTCAGGGGGAATATCCGGTATACGTTACTGGGATTTATGCCGATTGTATTCAGTTGGCTTATTGTATTGGGAATGATGGTGTTGTTCGATATGAGTTTTAATCTTATCAACATCATTATCTCTACTTTTATTTTTGGTATCGGAGTGGATTATAGCATCTTTGTCATGAGTGGACTGATAGGAGAAGAACGCGACACGCGATTGCTGGGATACCATAAAACCGCTATTTTCTTCAGTGCGGTTATATTAGTGGTAACTGTAGGCTCAATGTTGTTTGCGGTACATCCGGCAATCCGTTCGGTGGGCTTCTCTACCTTGGTCGGATTGCTGGCGGCTGTTATTATCTCTTATGTGCTACAGCCCGCTGTGTTCAGAATGATTCAGAAGAAGAAATGAAATACGACATTATAATAATAGGAGGCGGACTGGGGGGACTGGTGTGTGGCTGTATCCTTTCACGGGCGGGAAAACGCCTGCTCGTGCTGGAGAAAGGAAAGCATACAGGTGGATGTATCCAGAGTTATCGCCGGGGAGGAATGGAGTTTGATACAGGGTTCCATTATGTGGGAGGACTGGAGGAAGGACAACTCTTGCGTCGGGTATTCGACTATTTGGGATTGATGAAACTTCCGTGGAAGCGCATGGATGAGGTGGTCGACCGTGTGATGATAGGAAAGCGTACCTTTGCACTGGCACAAGGTTATGACCGGTTTGCCCAAATGCTTGCCGATGAGTTTCCGGCGAAAAGAGATGCCTTATACCAATATGCTGATTTGTTGAAGCGGACGGAAGAAATGCAGCTGAATGCCTTGAACCCTCATTCATCGGATATGGATTTCCATACTTGGATGTTGGAGACCAATGCGTACCGGTATCTGCAGGAGAAGTTTGACGATTCTTTGCTGGTCGACGTGCTGAGTGGTGCTTCACTGAAGATGGAACTGAGAAAAGACACATTGCCGTTGTTTACATTTGCTCATGGCTATTGTGGTTATGTGGGCAGTAGTTGGCGGATTGCAGGCAGTGGTTCGCTGATAGCAGAGGCGTTGGCAGAACAAATCCGTTCGCAGGGAGGAGAGGTGATATGTAATGCGGAAGTAGATGAATTACTGGAAAAGGAAGGTCAACTGACGGGAGTCCGGTGTAAGGACGGAAGAATTTACGAAGGGATACAATTCATTTGTGCCACCCATCCGGCAGAGATGTGCCGGATGTTGAAGCAAGGGGGATTGCTGAAGAATGTGTATCGTCACCGGATATGCCGGCAGGAAAACACCAATGGGATGTTTACGGTATCGTTGTGCCTGAAACCTCATGCATTGCCTTATGCGAACTGGAATTACTATGTATATCGGCATCCTGATATTTGGACATATCCGTCAGATGGAGAAATTGACCGAGTATTGGCAGCCAGTCATGTTCCGGACGATGGAGGAGAGTATGTGCGGCAAATCGATTTATTGGCTCCGATGGACTGGAGTCTGTGCCGTCCATGGATATTTACCCAAGTAGGTAAGAGAGGACCGGAGTATGAGGCAATGAAACTCCGTATGGCAGATGCCTGTATGACATTGGCCGAATCGTGTATACCTGGTTTGCGGAGAGCGGTCGTGCAATGTTATACCAGTACTCCGCTTACATACCGTGACTATGTGCATACTCCCGACGGGTCGGCTTACGGCATGCGGAAAGATTTCAACAGTCCGTTTGGAGGGATGCTTCCGGTGCGTACGCCCATTCCCGACCTGTTCCTCACAGGACAAAGCCTGATGGTGCATGGTGTGCAAGGTGTAACTATGACCGCGCTTTTCACGTGTGCGGAAATTATAGGACGGGATTGGATATGGAAGCAAGTGATACAGAAATAGAATATAGTTAATTTAAAGACAGAACATATATGGAATTACAGACGGATGTATATGCCTTGACCCGGGAAGTGGTGGCATTGGTCGGCTTTTTGATTTCGCCCGAAGCCGGATACATTACGGGAGAGGTAATATCAATTGATGGAGGACTTTATACATGAGAACAACGATGAAAAGATGGCTGGTATGTTTGTCGGTATTTTTGCTGGCATGTACTACATTTATGTGGGCACAAGGTGCCGGCATGACACAAGTCATGAAGAAGTATAGAAGTGTGCATACGCTTACGGCTTCTGTGGTGCGTATCAAGCACAATGTAGCTTTTGCAGAAGATGCCAGATTGGATGGGAAACTTTATTTCAAGGCTCCCGGACGGATGTGCATGCGTTTCGAAGGAGATAAGGATATGTTGCTGATGGAAGGCAATGAATTTACGATGGTAGAATCGGGACGTAAAAGCGTGGCAAAAGGGCAGACACAAGCTCAATTCGAATCGCTGGTAGAGGTGTTCAAGCAAATGGTGCTGGGCATGGATATTTCGGTTAGTCCCGAAGAACTGGCAGAGGTGAAAATGGAAGAGAAAGATGGTCTTTGTACCTTGACAGTAACACCTCGGGTAGATGGAGGAAATAAGGTGCGCCGCAGATTGTTGTTTTCTTCTTTTGTACTGACCGTCGACTTGCAGAAAGGAGAGTGTAAGAGCTTGCAGATGAATGAACGGGGGCAGAACTATACCCGTTATGACTTTTCCGGTTTTATGCTGGATGCCCATGTGCCGGATACAGCATTTCAACTTCCATAAGATATGAAAAAAGAGTTGTTGGACATTTGCCAGGTGCAAGTGAAGTTTAGCGAAATCGATTCGATGCGCCGGGTATGGCATGGTTCTTATGTGACATATTTCGAAGACGGACGAGAGTCTTTCGGCAGGCATTATCCGGGCATCGGATATGCCGATATGCAGCGGGAAGGCATTTATGCGCCTGTATATGATTTACGTGTCCGCTATTATGCTCCGCTTTTGCTGAACGATGGTGTCGAAATACATACCCGCTATGTGTACAAGCCCGGTGCAAGATTGGATTATATGTATCAGGTCTTTCGTGCAAGCGACCATACGCTTTGTGCCGAGGGCACCACGGTGCAGTTGTTTATCGATGCACAGGGGGAACTGATGGTGGAAAAGCCTGCTTATTTCGAAGCCTGGCAGGTGAAGTATTTATAATAAGGAGAATATGAAGGAGAAAATTGTCTGGCTTGTAATGATGTTGTGTTTCCCGGTAGTTTCCTACGGGCAACAGACCGTTATCGAAGGAACCGTGCGTGATTCGGTGACCGGAGAAGTATTGCCATACGCTTCGCTGATGCTCGAAGGTACTTCTGCTGGTACACGTACCGGAGATGACGGGCGTTTCCGCTTGGCTACATCTGTATCGGTCAACCGCCTGCAGGTTTCTTATTTGGGATACGATACCCGTAATATTACGGTTCAGCTGGGGAAAATCAACCGGATTGACATAGCCTTGATACCGAGTGGTGTCACATTGAGCGATATCGTGGTGAAGCCGAAACGTGAACGATACAGGAGAAAGGATAATCCTGCAGTGCGGTTTGCCAGACAAGTGATTGACCGACGCGAGAGCAATGACCCGCGTAATCAAGATTATTTCAGTTATGACCAATATGAGAAAATGGTCTTTGCTATGAATGATTATAAGCCAAAGCCCAAAAAGAGTGGGAAAATAGGAAAATTTGATTTTCTTGCCGAGTTTATTGATACACTTGAAGTAGGGACTACGGTACTTCCTTTGTCAGAAAAAGAACGCTTGGAGAAGGTATATTACCGGAAGTCCCCCAAGTCGGAGAAACGTTTGCTGATGGGAAGTAAGTCATCGGGAGTAGATGAAGTGTTTTCGCGTGACGGGGTACAGCAGTTCCTGAGCGAAGCTTTTCAGGAAGTGGATATTTTCCAGAATAATGTTTCATTGTTTCTTCAGCGTTTTGTCAGTCCACTATCTACTTTCGGACCGGGATTTTATAAGTATTATTTGCTCGATACGCTTCAGGTGGAAGGTCGTAAATGTGTAGATTTGGGATTTGTGCCCTTCAATTCCGAGTCGTTCGGTTTTACGGGGCATTTGTTCGTTACGCTTGATTCTACCTATTTTGTCAAGAAAGTGATACTTAATGTTCCGAAAGACATCAACCTGAATTTTGTATCAGGTATGACTATTGAGCAGGTGTTTGAACGGGATTCTGCCAATATCCGTATTTTAAAGAAAGATGATATCCGGGTAAACTTTAAACTGAGTGAGAAATCGAAAGGCATGTATGCCCAGCGGCTGATAGTATACGATCATCATTCATTTCTTCCTCCCGATGACAGACAAAGGCAGATTTTTGCTCAAAGTGCACCGGTTATTACGCAAAAAGAGGCTTATAGCCGTTCGGAGGATTATTGGGAAGAACATCGCCCGCAAGTTGCGCGCAAGAAAAATCCCAATTCAGTAGAACAGTTGATGAAGAGGCTTCGGTCGATTCCTGTTTTTTATGTGACCGAAAAGGTGGTGACAACTTTGGTTTCAGGTTATATTCCTACTAATAAAGATTCCCGGAAGAACCGGTTCGATTTAGGACCGATGAACAGTACCATTAACGGCAATGCCATCGAAGGTGCACGTTTTCGTGTAGGTGGAGGTACGACTCCTGTTTTCGACAAGCATTGGTTCTTTGAAGGCTATGCTGCGTATGGCACGCGCGACAAGAAGATAAAATACGATGCCATGGTGGAATATTCGTTCAATCCTCGCCAGACGTACCGCATGGAATATCCCATGCATTCCCTTCGCTTGGAGTATATGTATGATATCAACAAGCTGGGGCAGAATTACATGTATACCAGCAAAGACAATGTGATGCTTGCTATCCGCCGGAAGAAAGACACGCGTGCCACATACTTGCGGAATGCCGAACTGACTTATACACGCGAACATTACAACGGGTTTTCGTATAACGTGATTCTCCGTAACCGGCGTGAATATGCCACGCCATATGCTCCTTTCGATTGCATCGGGACAGACGGAAGCGTAACGCCACGTAATCATTATGACATGACGGAACTGGAAATCAAATTGCGTTATGGTAAGGACGAGAAATATTACCAGACCCGTACGCAGCGCATTCCGATTACGTTTGATGCCTTGATATTCAATTTGAGTCACGTGATGGCGAAGAAAGGGGTACTGGGGTCGTCGTACACTTATCAGCGTACGGATGTCGGCATGCAGAAACGTTTCTGGTTTTCGGCGTTCGGCTATCTGGATGTCATTCTTAAAGCAGGCAAGGTATGGAACAAGGTGCCTTATCCGCTTCTGATATTGCCTAATGCCAACCTTACTTATACCATCCAACCCGAAACTTATACGAACATGAATGCTATGGAGTTTATAAATGATGAGTATGCTTCGTGGGACATTACTTATTATATGAATGGAAATTTGTTCAACCGCATTCCGCTGATTAAGAAATTGAAGTGGCGTGAGGTGTTTTGCTTTCGTGGATTATGGGGACACTTGACAGATAAGAACAATCCTGTAAAAAATGGTGAAGGTCTGTTCCGTTTTCCGGAAGAGACTTCACAGCTGGGGCGTGCTCCTTATATGGAAGCCAGTGTAGGTATAGAGAATATCTTCAAGTTTCTCCGTCTGGATTATGTATGGCGTCTGAATTATCGCGATAATCCCGATATACAGACGCATGGTGTGTGTTGTACAATGCGATTGTCATTCTGATGGAAAAAATCCTGCCATGTAAAGTAGGGATTGCAAAATGATATATTCGGAGGTGGAAAGCAGAGCTTTTAAGGAAGAAGTGGTAAAATGTAACTTGTTTTTTTCTTAATTTTAATACTTTTCGTGCTCAACTTATGAAAGAATTGCTTATTTTTGCAACGCAGTCAGAAAGAAAGAACAGACTTCTTGCTGGGGCAACCGAAAACAGAGAGTGTTTATAACATTATTATAAAACCTTTAAAAATTAAGCAAAATGATTAAAGTAGGTATTAACGGTTTCGGTCGTATCGGCCGTTTCGTATTCCGTGCAGCTCAAAAAAGAAACGATATCCAAATCGTAGGTATTAACGACTTGTGCCCGGTAGATTACTTGGCTTACATGTTGAAGTATGATACAATGCACGGCGCATTCGACGGTACTATCGAAGCTGACGTTGAAAATAGCAAATTGATTGTTAACGGTAAGGAAATCCGCGTAACTGCAGAAAAGAATCCGGCTGACTTGAAATGGAATGAAGTAGAAGCTGAATACGTTGTTGAATCAACTGGTTTGTTCCTGACTCAGGAAAAAGCTCAAGCTCACATTCAGGCTGGTGCTAAATACGTAGTTATGTCTGCTCCTTCTAAGGATGCTACTCCGATGTTCGTTTGCGGTGTAAACGAAAAGACTTACGTTAAGGGTACTCAGTTCGTTTCTAACGCTTCTTGTACTACTAACTGCTTGGCTCCGATTGCTAAGGTATTGAACGACAAGTTCGGTATTGTAAACGGTTTGATGACTACAGTTCACTCTACTACTGCTACTCAGAAGACTGTTGACGGTCCTTCTATGAAAGACTGGCGCGGTGGCCGTGCTGCTTCTGGCAACATCATCCCGTCTTCTACAGGTGCTGCTAAGGCTGTAGGTAAAGTTATTCCTGAACTGAACGGCAAACTGACTGGTATCTCTATGCGTGTGCCGACTTTGGATGTTTCAGTTGTTGACTTGACTGTAAACTTGGCTAAACCGGCTACTAAAGAAGCTATCTGCGCTGCTATGAAGGAAGCTTCTGAAGGCGAATTGAAAGGTGTTCTGGGTTACACTGAAGATGCAGTTGTATCTTCTGACTTCCTGGGCTGCACGTTGACTTCTATCTTCGATGCAAACGCAGGTGTTTACTTGACTGATACTTTCGTTAAAGTTGTTTCTTGGTATGACAACGAAATCGGTTACTCTAACAAAGTATTGGATCTGATTGCTCACATGGCATCAGTAAACGATTAATCATCGGTCATAAGACGTGTTTTGATTAATAAATGATAACAATGGGAGAAGTCACCTTGTAAGGGTGGCTTCTCTTTTTTATGTTTGGCATGTATGATGGAAAAACCTGTAATTCAGCTTCGACACCTTTCTACCGGTTATACTGGAAAACACAGTGTGATACGTGTGGCATCGGATATTAATGCATCTGTCTATAATGGTGAACTGACTTGTTTGCTGGGGGCGAACGGGGCTGGAAAGTCTACTTTATTGCGTACTTTGTCGGCTTCCCAACCTCCTTTGGCTGGGGAAGTATGGATAGCAGGCAAACGTTTGTCGGATTATGCAGATAAGGAGCTTGCCAGACTGATAGGCATTGTATTGACAGAACGGTGCGAAGTGACCAATCTGAGTGTGGAAGAACTGGTAGGTTTGGGAAGAAGTCCGTATACAGGTTTTTGGGGAACACTGGGCAAAGAAGATAAGCGTATCGTATCAGAGGCGATACAACAGGTAGGTATTGCCGGATTATCTGACCGTATGATACATACTTTGAGCGATGGAGAACGTCAAAAGGTGATGATAGCCAAGGTTTTGGCACAACAGACTCCGGTCATCTTGTTGGATGAGCCGACCGCCTTTCTTGATTTTCCCAGCAAGGTAGAAATGATGCGTTTGCTGCGCACGCTGGCACATGGTTTGGATAAGACCGTATTTCTTTCTACGCACGACCTTGAGCTGGCACTTCAGATAGCTGATAAGCTTTGGTTGATGGACCGGCAGGGGGTAGTTGTCGGGACTCCCGAAGATCTTTCGTTGGACGGTACATTGGAGACTTTCTTTACCCGCGAGGGTATTGCATTCGATCGCCGGAGCGGATTGTTCCGTATTGCGCCCGAATATGTAAGAAGCATCAGGCTGACAGGAGAGGGGTATCGATATGACATGGTGCAGAAAGCTTTACGCCGTTATGCCATTTGTGCCGACCGTGAAGTGGAATCGGAAGCATATATTGATGCCGGTTCTGGAGAAGCAGATTTATTTGTATGGCATCCCGCAGGTAGAGAGCCTGTGGCCTGTGGAAATATCGAAACGTTGATAGCATTTATAAAAGAAAAGTAGTGAGGTAAGAACGGCATAGGGTGGCAGTATCATGAAAAGCAAATTGCTGCTTGGGAAGAGCCTGAAACCTAAAAAAACAGGAGAAATAAGTGAAAAAATGTCTTGCTATTTTTTAGATTCAAATAAAATTCGTACATTTGCACGCAATAAAATCTAAACATAAACCCTATGTCATTTATTGCAGATAAAGTAGTGATGGACGGATTGACTTACGATGATGTATTGTTGATTCCTGCCTATTCAGAAGTTTTACCAAAAACAGTCGATCTCACGACTAAGTTTTCACGCAACATTGAATTGAAGATTCCGTTTGTGACGGCAGCCATGGATACCGTTACCGAAGCGCAGATGGCAATTGCTATTGCCCGCGAAGGAGGTATTGGTGTTATTCACAAAAATATGCCTATTGAAGAGCAGGCACGTCAGGTGGCTATCGTAAAGCGTGCCGAGAATGGTATGATTTACGATCCGGTGACCATTAAACGTGGTTCCACGGTAAAGAATGCGCTGGATATCATGGCAGAATATAAGATTGGCGGCATTCCGGTAGTGGATGACGAAAACTATCTGGTAGGTATCGTGACCAACCGTGACCTTCGTTTTGAGCGTGACATGAATAAGCGTATCGACGAGGTGATGACCAAGGAGAACATTGTGACTACAGCTCCGGGTACGGATATGGAAACGGCATCGGATATCCTTCAGAAGAATAAAATCGAGAAATTACCGGTAGTAGACGAGAATGGTAAACTGATAGGTCTGATTACGTATAAAGACATTACCAAAGCAAAAGATAAACCGATGGCTTGCAAGGATGCTAAAGGTCGCTTGCGTGTGGCTGCGGGTGTAGGTGTAACCAATGATACGTTGCAACGTATGGAAGCGTTGGTAAAGGCTGGTGCCGATGCTATTGTGATTGATACGGCTCACGGACACTCGAAGTATGTTATCGAAAAGTTGAAAGAAGCCAAGAAGGCTTTCCCTGATATTGATATCGTGGTAGGAAACGTGGCTACGGGTGATGCGGCAAAGATGCTGGTGGAGGCTGGTGCTGATGCTGTGAAGGTAGGTATTGGTCCGGGTTCTATCTGTACTACACGTGTGGTTGCTGGTGTAGGTGTACCTCAGTTGTCTGCTGTTTATGATGTGGCAAAAGCATTGGAAGGTACAGGTGTTCCTTTGATTGCTGACGGTGGCTTGCGCTATTCGGGTGATGTAGTCAAAGCATTGGCTGCAGGTGGTTATTGCGTAATGATTGGCTCATTGGTGGCTGGTACCGAAGAGTCACCGGGCGATACCATTATTTTCAACGGACGTAAATTTAAGTCTTATCGCGGCATGGGTTCTTTGGAAGCTATGGAAAATGGTTCGAAAGACCGTTATTTCCAGAGTTCGACCACCGATGTAAAGAAACTGGTTCCGGAAGGCATTTCGGCACGTGTTCCTTACAAAGGTACATTGTATGAGGTGATTTATCAGTTAGTAGGCGGTTTGCGTTCAGGAATGGGGTATTGTGGTGCGCATAACATTATGGAATTGCACAATGCGAAATTCACGCGTATTACCAATGCAGGTGTATTGGAAAGTCATCCTCACGATGTGACGATTACCAGCGAGGCTCCTAACTACAGTCGTCCGCAATAAGGATAAGATATTGTTACACAAAGGCACAGAGACACCAAGTTTTTATTTACTGCTTGTTTACGATTTACAGCGGTTGTACTTCGTAGATAGAACTGTAAATATCTTGTGTCTTTGTGTCTTTCGTTTTTATAAGCATATCGTATGAAATTGTCCAGAATCTTGATTCTTTTCATTTGTTTTTTGAAGGCTGCTTCTTTTCTTTATGCCGATAAATTGGATGATGAATTGTTTCTTCTGAAGGTGGCAGATGCCAAACGTTGTGGCTGGGATACCGTGCCTGCTTTCCGTCACCGTTGTAAGGTGGAACAAGGAAAGGCATTGCGGGCGGTGTTGCTTGATGCAGGTCGCCAGGATTCTGTACTGCATGCGCTTTACCGTGAAAGTGTGGAACGTTATTCGGCGAAAGGCTGGGTGAAACTGGAAGAAATTGTCCGGTTGCTTCCGCAACGTGCTACCCGGAACGAAGTAGGGCAGGTTTGCCGGCAAATGGATTCGGTGTATGTTTCGTTGCAGGGCGGAATGCCTTTCGAGATATATCTGGAACAAGGATGCGAAGCACAATGGTGTCCGTCGGTGGCTTTGCTGAAGGAGTTCTCTTGTCGTTTGGATACAATGCGGAAGGGAACCTATACGAAACCGTTTTTGTCGCCGTTGGGCGTGCATATTATCAAATTAGTCGACCGGAAGCCGGCTATCAGTTATGAGGAAGCAAGTCCTTTTCTGGAGATTTATCTGGACCGGTTGGGAGAGAAAAATCCGGCACTTAACCGGTCGCGTTATATGCAATGGCAACACGGTGAAAGAAAAGATGTAGCAGTGGAACGTTGTCTGACGGAGGTAAAGAACTGTATGCTGGCGGCATGGTGGGATGTTCGTCATCCTTTGCCTGATGTTAGCGATGAAAATGAATTGAAGCATTTTTTCGAAGCTAACAAGAAGGCTTATGCATGGGAATTTCCACATTACAAAGGGGCTGTAGTGCTTTGCAAAGATAAAAAAAGCGCTTCACGCATTCGCAAATGTTTGAAAAAAGTTCCGATGGAGCAGATGGAAGAAGTGTTTCGGATGTGGCAGGCAGAACATCCCGAGGTGGATGCTGTGATACAGGTAGGATTGTTTCAGATAGGAAAGAATCCGTATATCGATAAGTTGGCTTTCAAGTGTGGAGAGATGCCGCATGACCCACGTTATCCGTATGCTATTGTGGTAGGTAAACGGTTGAAGAAGGGACCGGAAAATTATACAGATGTGTATGGACAAGTGAAAAAGGATTTTGTCAGAATTTTGAAAATGAGACAATTGGAAGAATTAAGGACGCGTATTGGAAAATGAAGAAAATATCAGCTGAATGTCGGCATTTAGCCACCAGGAAGTTAAAGGGGAGTTGTTATGGAATACACACAGCCGGTGTTATTCCTGTTTTCCAGTGTCATGCTGGATAGCCAATCCGCTTCTTCCGTTACGCCGGCTCACATATCCGGCATGACAAGCAAGCTTTGTTCTCTTCGCCATATAGCTGCATCGTTTGTAAGATTAATAATCTTACAAGCAAGGCAGCTATGCGGTTCATAAATGTGTAAGTTTCTTCTATGTTTTTTTCTAATCGTAAAATGACGAAAAATTGCGTACTTTGATATATAAAAACCGTTAATTGTAGCGGAAGTAATCGATTAAAACTGTATCTTCGTTCGCTCTTTCAGACGAAAAACGTCACAGATGAATAAAGGATGTTTCTTGACCATAGGATTGCTGGTCTTGACTGCTTGCACCAAGACGCTCAACCATCAGGGGAAAACCCCGCTGGTGGAGGTGGGGGATGCGTTTCTGTACAAAGAAGACGTGGATGCGGCGATGCCGATAGGTGTGAAAGGGAAAGACAGCGTAGAATTTGCCGAGGCGTATATCCGTAATTGGGTGGAAGATAACTTGCTTTACCGTAAGGCAGAGGGGAATATTCCCGACAATGTAAAGATAGACCAGCAGGTGGAGGCTTACCGGCGGGCACTGATTATGCATGCTTATCAGGAAGAACTGGTAAGACAGAAGTTGGGCAACGAGGTAAGTGAGGAAGAAATCAGTGCGTATTATGAGCGGCATGCCGGACAATTTCAAGCAGAGCAACCTTACATACAAGGTGTGTTTGTCAAAGTTCCTTTGCATACGCAAAACTTGAATCTGGTGCGGAAATGGTACAAGCAACATACGCAGGAGGCTGTGGACAGGTTGGAAAAGTTCAGCATTGCCCATGCAGTGAGTTATGATTATTTTTACGACCGTTGGCGTCCGGTGTCGGAATTTTCGTTGAAACTTCCCCTTGATGCGTTGGATACAGATCCCGATTATTTGAACCGGAACAAGAATGTGGAGGTACGTGATACGGCTTTCTGTTATTTCCTGCATGTGGAAAAGTTTCTTCCGAAGGGTGACCGCCTGCCGCTGGAATATGCCAAGAATGAGATAAAAGAAATGATAATTAATCTGAAGCGTGTGGAATTTATAAATCAGATGAAGCATGATTTATATAAAGAGGCTTCGGAGGCTAATGACATAATTTATTATAAACCTGACAATGAATAAGTTTAGAGTAATCAGATGGTGTGTATGCATGCTGTTGTTGCTGGCAGGGATTTCTGCTTATGCCCAAGACAATGTAATAGATGAGGTCGTCTGGGTAGTGGGTGACGAGGCTATCTTGAAATCAGATGTAGAAAACGAACGTTTGAACGCACAATACGAAAACAGGCATTTCGACGGTGATCCTTATTGTGTGATTCCAGAAGAACTGGCGGTGCAGAAGCTTTTCTTGCATCAGGCAGAACTGGACAGTGTCGTGGTGTCCGACCAGGATGTGATTCAAGAGGTGGAACGACGCATTTCGTGGCTGACTGAACAAATCGGCTCGCGGGAGAAAATGGAAGAATATTATAATAAGACTTACACGCAGATCCGTGAAATGCTTCGTGAGAATGTCCGCGACGGCAAGACAGTGCAAGAAATGCAGATGAAAATCGTGGGCGACATCAAGCTCACTCCTGCCGAGGTGCGTAACTATTTCAACAAACTGCCTCAAGACAGCATTCCGTTCGTACCTACACAGGTGGAGGTGCAGATTATTACGCAGGAGCCCAAAATTTCGGAGCAAGAGATAGAACGGGTGAAAGCACAGTTGCGTGAATATGCCGACCGGGTAAATAAAGGCGAGACTTCTTTTTCTACCTTGGCACGTTTCTATTCGGAAGACCCTGGTACGGCACGCCGTGGTGGTGAAGGTGGATTTACGGGTCGTGGTGCATTGGTTCCCGAATTTGCCAATGTGGTGTTTAACCTTACAGATACCAAAAAGGTGTCGAAGGTGTTCGAAACGGAATTTGGTTTTCACATTGCACAGTTAATAGAAAAACGAGGCGACCGTGTGAACTACCGTCATATCCTGTTGCGTCCCAAAGTAGACCAAAAAGACATTGATGCTGCTTTGGCGCGTCTGGATTCCATTGCCGATGACATCCGGAAAGAAAAATTCTCGTTTGATGATGCCGCCACGTGGATATCGATGGATAAGGATACCCGAAACAATCATGGTTTGCTTGCCAATCCGCAATCGAATACTTCCCGTTTCGAGATGCAGGAACTTGCCGGACTGGTTTCGCAAGATGTAGCGAAAGTTGTGGAAGGCATGCAGATCGGGGAAATCTCAAAACCTTTTACGATGATTAACTCAAGCGGCAAGCAGGTGTGTGCCATTGTGAAACTGAAGAACCGCATTGACGGACATAAGGCTACCATTACGGAAGACTATCAGCGTCTGAAGGCGATGGTAACTTCAAAGAGGAGCGAAGAGAAGCTTCAGAAATGGATTGTTGACAAGCAGAAGAACACTTATGTGCGTATCAGTCCGAAATGGCGCAATTGCGAATTCAAATATCCGGGATGGATTAAGCGATGAACTGAAAAAGTTATGATGCAAAAAGAAAAGAACAGGAAATATAGGATAAACGGGCATAGGGCGCTTTTGGTGAGTGTCCTATGCCTTTTCGGCTTTTGTCTTTTGGCGCAGAAACCGCTCCGTTCGCAGATAGCCGGGACGCAGGAGGATTCGGTGGCGCAAAAGCGGCAAATGCCTCAGAAACAGACAGCTCCCAAGAAACAGCAACCCAAGAGCAAGGTTTATCTGATACATTCGGACTTGTTGCGGAAAGATTCCCGTCATCCTGATGCACAGGTCGTGGTGGGCAATGTCGTTTTCCGGCACGATAGTGTGTATATGTATTGCGACAGTGCTTATTATTATGACAAGATAAGTTCGTTTGAAGCCTTCAGCAATGTCAAGATGAATCAGGGAGATACGCTTTTTCTGTATGGAGACAGATTGTTTTATGACGGGAATACGCAGATTGCTGAAGTACGTATGAACGTACGGATGGAGAATAAGAATACTACGTTGCTGACTGATAGTCTGAACTATGACCGTGTGTACAATCTCGGCTATTTTTTTGACGGAGGAACACTGATGGACGAACAGAACGTCTTGACTTCGGAATGGGGTGAATACAATCCCAGTACGAAGCAATCGGTGTTCAATTATAACGTACAGCTGGTTAACCCGCAGTTTACGCTGACTTCGGATACGCTGGAATATAATACGCTGACGAAGATAGCCAACATCGTGGGGCCGTCGGATATAGACAGTGACAATAACCATATTTATTCCGAGCTGGGTACATATAATACGATGACCGGAAAAGCCTATTTGTACAACCGCTCGATTCTGACCAATGACGGGAAACAGCTGACTGGTGATACCTTGTATTATGACCGTGATGCAGGAACGGGCGAAGCATTCCGCAACATGGTGATGACCGATACCATCAACAAGAATATGATGACCGGCGAATATGGCTTTTATAATGAGAAGACCAAGTTTGCCTTTGCTACCGATAAGGCGGTGGGGATTGATTATTCGCAGGGGGACAGTTTGTTTCTTCACGGTGATACGCTGATGATGCGCACTTTCCATCTGGATACGGATACGATGTTCAGGGAGATGCAGGCTTTTCATAAGGTGCGTTTCTATCGTACGGATGTGCAGGGAGTCGCAGATTCGCTGGTATTCTCTACCAAAGACAGTTGTCTGACAATGTACCAGGATCCTATTTTGTGGAACAAGAATCAACAACTGGTAGGAGAGAAGATATGCATTTATATGAATGACAGCACCATTGACTGGGCTCATATCATCAATCAGGCATTGTCGGTAGAAGAATTGGATTCGACAATGTATAATCAGGTGACGGGAAAGGAGATGAAAGCCTATTTCCGCGATGGGGAAATGCATAAGACTGAAGTTATCGGCTCGGTACGCCTGGTCTATTATCCGATGGATTCGGACAGTACGCTGATTGGTATGAATGTGTCTGAGACGAGTAAACTGGAAATCTATCTGGAGCACCAGAAATTGGAACGGATGGTAATGAGCCCCCAGTCGAACGGTACTTTGTATCCGATGTTGATGATTCCGAAAGGGAAAGACAAATTGGAGAACTTTGTGTGGTTCGATTACATCCGTCCGTTGAATAAGGAGGATATTTTCAACTGGCGTGCCAAGAAAGCAGAAGATCAGTTGAAGAAGAATGTACGTGGCCCGATAGAACTTCCGAACCAGCACTTGTTTGACAAGTTGGCCCAACCTGAAAAGAAAGTGGAAGAAAAGGCTCCGTCGGAAAGTGATGCCGGAAATACAGAGGCTGGAAACCAGGAAAAGGAGAATGTGGAGGAAGCCGATTCTTCCATACCAGATAGTTGACAGATGAAATTTCTTTAGGAGTATAGAATATATGAGCGATGTGATACGTTTGTTGCCCGATTCCGTAGCTAATCAGATTGCGGCGGGCGAAGTGATACAGCGTCCTGCATCCGTGGTAAAGGAATTGGTGGAGAATGCAGTGGATGCAGGTGCGCATCATATAGATGTGCTGATAACGGATGCTGGAAAAACGTGTATACAGGTAATTGATGACGGGAAAGGAATGTCGGAAACAGATGCGCGGCTGGCATTCGAGCGGCATGCGACATCGAAGATTCGTGAGGCATCCGACTTGTTTGCCCTCCACACAATGGGATTCAGAGGAGAAGCCTTGGCGTCTATTGCTGCAGTGGCACAGGTGGAATTGCGTACATGTCAGGAAGGGGACGTGCTGGGAACACTGCTGACTATTTCCGGTTCGAAAGTAGAAGGGCAGGAAGCAGTGGCGTGTCCTTGCGGAAGTAATTTCAGTGTGAAGAATCTTTTTTACAACGTGCCGGCACGGCGCAAATTCTTAAAGTCGAACCAGACAGAACTGAGTAATATCCTGACCGAGTTCGAACGCATCGTGTTGGTGAATCCTGACATTTCGTTCACTTTGCATCATAACGGCACGGAAATGTTGAATCTCCCTGTCTTGCCTTTGCGCCAGCGCATTATGGGCGTGTTTGGCAAAAAACTGAATCAGGAATTGCTTTCGCTTGACGTTACTACCAGTATGGTGCAAATACACGGGTTTATCGGTAAGCCTGAAACAGCACGTAAGAAAGGCGCCCGCCAGTTCTTCTTTGTCAACGGACGTTTTATGCGCCACCCTTATTTTCATAAAGCATTGGTGGATGCTTACGAACACTTGATACCCGTGGGCGAACAAGTATCTTATTTCATTTATTTTGAGGTGGAACCGGCCAATATTGACGTCAATATCCATCCTACCAAGACTGAAATCAAGTTTGAAAACGAACAGGCTATCTGGCAAATCCTTTCGGCGGCGGTGAAAGAGACACTGGGACGTTTCAATGCTGTTCCTTCCATTGATTTCGATACCGAAGGGATGCCCGATATTCCGGCATTTGAGCCCGACCAGCAAGCTGGGGTTGTGCAGCCGTCACTATCGTATGATCCTTCTTACAATCCGTTTGATGTAAAGACTTCAACGGCTCCTCCCTCTTCGTATTCTCCTTCTTCCTCTCGCCAGAAGCATACGCAATGGGAGCCTTTGTTCGAGGGACTGGAGCGGAAAAGCAATGCCTGGCAGCTTGAAGCGGAAACACCCGCTTCTGAGGATAGCTGGCATACGGAAGAAATACAGCCGGCTTCTCCTACACTCTACGATGCACATCCCGAAGCAACCGTGAAAGAGAGCGTTACACAGCATTACCAGTATAAAGGATGTTATATACTGACTTCCGTAAAATCGGGGCTGATGATTATCGACCAGCAACGGGCGCACATCCGCATCTTGTTCGACCGTTATATGAAGCAGATAGCCGACAAGCGGCACGTATCACAACGCATGTTATTCCCTGAGATGGTACATTTCTCTGTCTCCGAAATACCGGTGTTGGAAACGATTATGGACGATTTGAAAGCTTTGGGATTCGATTTGAGCAATTTGGGTGGAGGCTCGTATGCCATCAATGGTGTACCCGCAGGCATCGAAGGACTGAATCCAGAGCGGTTGGTGACCGACTTGGTTCAGACTGCGATGGAGAAAGGTAAGGACGTGAAAGAAGAAATACAGCAGGCGCTGGCCTTATCGCTGGCAAAAGCTTCGGCCATTGTGCCGGGACAAGTCTTGACGGCAGAAGAGATGAATAATCTGGTGGACGAACTTTTTGCCGTTCCTACCCCTAATTATACTCCCGATGGCAAGACCGTACTGGCTGTGCTGAAAGAGGAAGATATAGAGAAGCTTTTTTAAGACTAAGGAGTTAGAAGGAGTTATTTCACAGAGTTAAAAGGAGTTGAAAACCAATAGGCTTTTAACTCCTTCTAACTAACAGGCTCTTAAAAGGTGGAAAGATATCTTTCTCCTGTGTCAGGTAGAAGCACCACAATGTTTTTACCGGTATAAGCCGGTTGTACAGCAAGCTGAAGGGCAGCGCATACGGCGGCTCCAGATGAGATACCTGTCAGCAGACCTTCGGTTATGACAAGTTCTTTTTCGATACGAAAGGCGTCATCATCCTTGATGCGGATAATGTGGTCTACTGTTTCCGGATAATAGTTTTTCGGGACAAATCCGGCACCGATGCCCTGAATGCGGTGGCTTCCGGCTTTTTCTCCCGATAATACAGCCGAACTGTCTGGCTCTACGGCGATGATTTCGATGTGGGGATTATGGGTTTTCAGTCCTTTTCCTACTCCGCTTATCGTGCCTCCAGTTCCTGCCCCGGCTATAAACACGTCCACTTTTCCATCGGTATCCTGCCATATTTCTTCAGCCGTTGTATGCAGGTGGGCAAGTGGGTTGGCAGGGTTCTCAAATTGCTTTAAGATAATAGAATTAGGTAGTTCACGGTGCAGTTCTTCTGCTTTTCGGATGGCTCCGCTCATGCCCTCTGCTCCCGGTGTGAGTACCAGTTGTGCTCCCATTGTTTTCAGTAGCATCCGTCGTTCCACGCTCATAGTTTCGGGCATGGTGAGGATGGTTTTATACCCTTTGATATTGGCTATCCATGCCATTCCGATACCAGTGTTTCCGCTGGTCGGTTCGATGAGGGTGGCTCCAGATGCGATAAGCCCTTTCTGTTCGGCATCTTCTATCATGGCAAGCGCGGCGCGGTCTTTCACACTTCCACCCGGATTGAAGTATTCCAGTTTTGCCATAATGGAGGCTTGGACATGATGTGCGTTTCCTAATCGGTTCAGCTTTAGAAGAGGGGTGTTGCCGATAAGTTCGGTCAGTTGGTTGTAGATACGTGCCATAGTGTTCAGTTGAAAATTAGACTTCGGTAGGGAAGCAGTAGGGAAAGAGGGGTTTTTGTTTCTTCAGGCATATTCCTATATCCGTATAAAACAAAAAAGAGAAACTTCCGTTCCTCTCCTGCTTCTGGTTGCGGAGGCCTGACTCGAACAGACGACCTTTGGGTTATGAGCCCAACGAGCTACCAACTGCTCCACTCCGCGATGTTAATCATTGTTTTCTTAAATCGAGTGCAAAGGTAGAGACTTTTTTTTAAATATGCAAATGATTTGCAGATTTTTTTCGCTTGTTCTTCGGATTTGCAGCAGATTTTATATGGAGCTTGTTTAACTGTTTTGAATTTCTCCAAAAAGTTTTTCTTGGTTTGATGTATTCGTTTTCGTGTGTGCTTTGGGCGGTTTTTTTTGTCCTTTCCGCTTCTGTCCTTCGTCAGATAGTCCGCTATCTTTCTCATCACACAAACGGAAATGCCTCAAAAACTCATTCCAAACCAGCACACGATAAATTCAAAACAGTTTCTTTGCCCAGGTTAATTTTGCGAATTGTTTTCGAGGACTATAAAAAGACAATATGCATGTCTGCATTTTTATTTTCCCTCTGGTTCCTTCTGACTTCTTTTAACTCCAAAAAGACAATAAAAAAAATTTGTGTAGTCGGAAGAAAAACTGTACTTTTGCTCACGTTATATAGATATTGTGCAATTTTAAGGATTAACGATGACCGTACTGAAGACCCGAGCAAAATTAGTAGACGTAGCCCGACAGCTTTTTGCCAAGAAAGGAGTGGATGCTACGACAATGAACGATATTGCCGTGGCTTCGAAAAAGGGACGCCGTACGCTGTATACTTATTTTAAAAATAAGGAGCAGATTTATATGGCTGTAGTCAAGTCGGAGTTGGAAATGCTTTCCGATACGATGGAGAAAGTTGCCCAGAAAGATATTCCTCCTGATGAAAAGATTCTTCAACTTATTTCCACCCATTTGGATATTGTCAAGCTGGCGGTATATCGCAACGGTACGCTGCGTGCCAATTTCTTTCGCGATATCTGGCGTGTGGAAGCAATGCGCAAGCATTTTGATGCCAATGAAATGAAGCTTTTCCGTACTGTGCTGAAGGAAGGAAAAGAGCAGGGACTGTTTGATATCGACAATGTGGAGATAACTGCCGACATTCTGCATTATTGCATAAAAGGGATTGAGGTGCCCTACATACGCGGTCAGATAGGCGAAGACCTTGACGATGAAATCGGCTGGCGTTACGTAGCAAAGATTGTCTACGGGGCATTGGGAAGAAAATTGTAAAAATGCCAATGAGGAGTTAGATGTCAATACTTTTAGCATCGGTTTCAGCAGCAGGATTATTGTCCTTCAAGTAACTACGTTTAACTTGAAAAAACTTATAAACTAACAAACTTACAAACCAAAAAACTAAATAACTTAAAGATTATGGGATTATTAACAGGAAAAACAGCTATCATTACCGGTGCTGCACGCGGTATCGGTAAGGCAATTGCATTGAAATTTGCTTCTGAAGGAGCAAACATCGCATTTACAGATTTGGTTATTGATGAAAATGGAAAGAAGACCGAAGCCGAAATTGCCGCTTTGGGAGTCAAGGCAAAAGGCTATGCCTCGAATGCTGCCAATTTCGAAGATACCGCCAAGGTGGTAGAGCAAATTCACGCCGACTTCGGTTCTATTGATATTTTGGTTAACAATGCCGGTATTACCAAAGACGGTCTGATGATGCGTATGAGCGAAGGGCAATGGGACGCTGTTATTAACGTCAACTTGAAATCGGCTTTCAATTTCATTCATGCCTGCACGCCGATTATGATGCGCCAGCGTAGTGGTAATATCATCAATATGGCTTCGGTGGTAGGTGTACATGGCAATGCCGGACAATGTAATTATTCAGCTTCGAAGGCTGGCTTGATTGGTCTTGCCAAGTCTATTGCTCAGGAATTGGGTTCGCGTGGCATCCGTGCCAATGCCATTGCTCCGGGCTTCATCATCACCGATATGACTGCACAATTGTCAGATGAAGTAAAGGCAGAATGGAACAAACGCATTCCGTTGCGCCGTGGCGGTACGCCCGAGGATGTGGCAAACATCGCTTTGTTCCTGGCATCGGATATGTCGTCGTACGTATCGGGTCAGGTGATTCAGGTAGATGGCGGTATGAACATGTAATGTTGCCCCGACCGAGTGTATGACCGTAGTGTACGAAGATAATCATCTCATTATCGTCAATAAGACTGCTTCTGAAATCGTGCAGGGCGACAAAACGGGGGATGTGCCTCTGTCGGAGACGGTAAAGCAATACCTCAAGGAGAAATATGCCAAGCCCGGCAATGTTTTCTTGGGAGTGACACATCGGCTGGATCGTCCTGTGAGCGGATTGGTGGTCTTTGCCAAGACCAGTAAGGCATTGGCGCGTCTGAATGAGATGTTCCGCAAAGGTGAGGTGAAAAAAACTTACTGGGCAGTTGTCAAGACATGTCCTCAGGTCGAAGAAGGTGAATTGGTGCATTATCTGGTGCGCAACGAAAAACAGAACAAGTCGTATGCTTATGATAAAGAGGTGAATGGCTCGAAAAAGGCGGTACTTCATTACCGCCTTATCGGGCATTCGGAAAATTATTACCTGCTGGAAGTTGACCTGAAGACAGGACGTCATCATCAGATAAGGTGTCAGTTGGCAAAAATAGGATGCCCGATAAAGGGTGACTTGAAGTATGGTTTTCCGCGCTCCAATCCCGACGGAAGTATTTGCCTTCATGCCCGAAAGGTATGTTTTGTTCATCCGGTGTCGAAAGAGCAGATAGTGGTTACGGCTCCCGTGCCCGACGGCAATCTGTGGAAAGCCTTTCAGGGATTATAATTATAAGGTGTTAAAGGGGGTAGAAGCCTATGCTTCTATATTATTACTCCTTTTGAATCATTGAAATAACTCTTTTGTTGTAATGCTTCGCATGAAATAGATGTAAGGTCCCAAGTGCGTATGGTATAGATAAAAGAAGCGAGGCTTGTCTCAGTGTGAATTATCCAGATAAGTCTCGCTTCTTCTTTTTCTTTTATAGCTTTGCAATTTCATCAGGTGTGAGACCTGTTATTTTAGCTATGATTTCAGTTGGAATGCCTTCTGCTTTCATGCCGCGTGCATTTTGGATGTTACTCTGTTTTATGCCTTCTTGCATTCCTTCTTGTCTGCCTTTCTCTATTCCTTTCTCCATTCCTTTTTCCATGCCTTTTTCCATACCTTCCCGCAAAGCATCGCTTATCAGGGTGTTCTCTACCCGTACGGCATCCCAGAAGTCATCGTACCACCAGAGTTGCGCATCGCTGAAGGCGGATTCTTCGATTTCTGTTACGGCTTTGCTGATTTCCGGATTTTCCAGCAGTTCTTTGGGGGCTTGGCGGGTTTGTTCGTTTATTTCCGTGAGGTAGCGCAGCCAGAGCACCGCCATTTTCTTGCCTTTGAAATTTTGTGGCTTGAATTTGGGAAGCTCCACGAAGATAAACCTCAGTCCTTCGATGACCTTGTCTGTATGCTCCACTTGAACGATTTGATAGTCGTGGTAAGCGTCCGGTACATCCGGCAGGAAAATATCGTTTACCAGGTTGAGTGAATAGACGGGCTGTAGCAGTTCGTATTTGCTTTCCCTTCCTCCCAGCTGGCGCACGTATGCTTTCGAGGCGTTGAAGAGCACGCGTTGCATAAAGGCGGTCGACCAAAGCATCTGCATCTCCACCAAGAATTGCCTGCCCGCTTTGTCTTTGCAGCACACGTCTACGATGCTGTTTTTCTTCAGCGGTGTCTCCGGCACCAGTTCCGGAGTCAGGTATTCGATTTCCTTTATTTCTTCTTCAGGCTTATCGAAAGGCAGCAATGCGTTGAGCAGGCTGATGACCAGGTCGGGATGTTCGCCGAATACTTTCTTGAAAGTCAGGTCGGCCTTAGGGTCTAAGTATCTCATGGGTGTTGTTTATAGGGTTTGATGCAAAGTTAATAAATCTTTGCCGGTATGGCAATCCTTTGGGGCAGGAATAATTTATATGTGCGGTGCGCATTACCACGTCTATCCGTCCTTTCGAGGTGTGCGCTTCTACGTCTACATAATATCCCGTCAAGGTGAAGATGATGTAAAGCACTTGTTGGTAATACCCTTCGTAATCGGTATTGTCGGTATAAGGCATGGTGGAAAGGAAAGTCTGAAGCTATCATCGGACGCAGGCTACACAAGAAAGCAAAAAGAGGATGCTTCACAGCATCCTCTTTCCTTATTAACACATAGGCATCTTCATTTTATCAAAAGATAGTATGTTGAAATACTAATTTTTGACTTGTTTTATTTATGGGGTTGGGTAATAGTTTAGCCTTTGTTTAGTCCAGTTTCCTTTAATTTTTTCTTGTTTCAATTCTCTCTTACACCCAATGTAGGGCAAATGCCGTGCCAGGTCCGTTGGACTTTCCCAGGATGCTGATAATGAGCCTTGTGCCCGGATTGGGCTTGAAGAGGGATGTGGGGAATGTGTGGAAATCTGTCACAATATTGTGGAATTATTCCACACATATGCGGGCTTCAAGTTCATTCATTATTCATCATGTTATACAGTTTCATTTTGTTGTATAACGTTTTCCGGTCTATGCCCAGCAGTTGTGCCGCCTTGCTTTTGTTGTTTCCGGTACGTTGCAGGGCGTGCAGGATGCGCTGTTTTTCCTGTTCCCCATTGTGCAGGCTGAATGGTGTGTCGTTGGTTTCTGCCGGCGGATTCAGTATGTCTTCCCCCAGTTCCAGTGGAGTGATGAAGTTGCCTTGTGCCAGCAGTGTGGCACGTTTTACTACGTTTTTCAGCTGGCGCAGGTTGCCTGGCCACGGATAGCGTTGGAGTGCTTCGCTTGCCGCCGCGTCAAATCCGGTTAGGTTGCGTTCCAGTTCGCGGTTTGCCTGGTCGAGGAAGAAATTGGCAAAGAGCAGGATGTCTTCCCGGCGTTCTTTCAGGTCGGGCATGCGTAGGGTAAACTCATTGATGCGGTGGTACAGGTCTTCGCGGAAAGTCCCTTTGGCAATGCCCTCTTTCAGGTTTTCGTTGGTGGCACAGATAAGGCGTACGTCCACTTCGATTTCTTTGGTCGAACCGATGCGGCGGATGCGCCGTTCTTGCAGGGCACGCAGCAACTGTATTTGTACTTCGTAGCTCAGGTTTCCTATTTCGTCCAGAAAGAGTGTGCCTCCGTTTGCTTCTTCGAAAGCACCCGCCTTGTCGGTCAGTGCGCCTGTAAATGAGCCTTTTACGTGTCCGAAAAACTCTGATGCTGCCAGGTCTTTGGGGATTGAGCCGCAATCAATGGCGATAAACGGTTTGCCGTTACGTTTGCTCAGTTCGTGGATGCGGTGTGCCACGTATTCTTTGCCCGTTCCGCTTGCGCCGTTTATCAGCACCGACATTTGCGTGGGAGCTACCAGGCGTACATAGTTGAACAGTTGGTGTGCCGCTTCGCTTTCCCCTTCCAGGAAGTTTTGTGTGACAGGTGGAGCCGTTTTTTCACTTCCCGGGGCGGCAGGCGCTTCCGCATTTTCGACAGCTTCTTTTATTTTCTTCAGCAGTTCGTCGGGTTGTACGGGTTTGGCGATGTAGTCGCTTGCTCCTTGCTTCATGGCCTCTACGGCACTTTGTATTTCCGCATAGCTGGTCATGATGATGAGGGGGGTATGGCAAGACCGGTTCCGCAGCCATGCCAGCAGGTGGATGCCGTCTTGGTCGGGTAGTCTCAGGTCGGACAGAATCAGGTCATACCTGTGTTCGGCAAGCAGCTTCCGTGCCCGTGCATTGGTACTTGCCGTGTCTACTTCGAATCCCTTTTTCGTCAGCCATGTTTTCATCATGGTTGAAAAAACCAAATCATCTTCCACTATCAGTATAGACGATGCCATAGATTATAGTTTGCTTTTTGTGAAAAATAAAGATACCTTGATCTTGTGACAAAGATACTATTTTTTCGGAAAGTGGAGAGTCTTTTGCTTGTTTTTTCGTTACCGGGTTATAGGGTTTGTCATATCGCAAAAGCAAAAATGCCTCGAAAACTTATACTTTAAGCGGCATTAAAATGTGTTTTTTGAAAATTTAGTGTCAATAATATCCGCCTCGTTTTCGCACCGCATACAGGTCCATCCGCTGTAAGATTATTAATCTTCAGGCTGCAAGATTATTAATCTTACAAGCGGAAGATTATTAATCTTACACCAGACGAAGTTATCTGCACTGAGAGAAGAAGAAATAACAACAACCTTTTAGAACCTGTTTTGAATTTATCGTGCGGCAAATTCAAAACAGGTTCTGAGTGAAACAGAATTTTAACAGAAATGGTGGATTATAGCAATATTGCGGGATTATGGAAGAAATATTTGTAGAGATTTAGACAAGGAATGCTTGATTACTTTCACAAAGATGCTACTGTCCAACTCTTCAGATGCACATCAATTCCTACGTAAATATTTTGTCCTTCAAAATTTAATGTGTTACTTTGTTTCTGCATAAAGTCATAGGTTTTATTAAGTTATTTCTTTCATTTACAAATTTAATAATTCTCTTGGCTTTATGCTATTTTGCTAGCACATTACAAACATAGGAACTAAAGATTTGGATATGCCTTACCAATTCTTTTCTGCCGACAATGTTCCGGCTACGAACAGTGCTTGGATTTCTGATTGTTGGGCGGCTGTGCGCAGCTTGAAGGAAAGCCGGGGATGGGAGAGCGTAATCCTTGTGATTGATGAAATACAGAAGATTGCCGACTGGAGCGAGGTGGTGAAAAAAGAGTGGGACGATGATACATTTCATGACCGTAACATCAAGGTTTTGCTTTTAGGAAGCAGCCGTGTGTTATTGGAAAAAGGATTGTCTGAGTCATTGGCAGGGCGATTCGAGGAAATACGCATGAGCCATTGGAGTTATCAGGAAATGAAGGAGTGTTTAGGCTTTTCACTCGACCAATATATGTTTTATGGAGGCTATCCCGGTGCGGCTACTTTGATAGACGACGAAGACCGCTTCAGCCAATATATCCAGTCGGCTATCATCGAAGCTACCATCAATAAGGACATTCTGATGGATACGCCGATTAGCAAGCCTGCCTTACTTCGCCAGACCTTCGAGCTGGGGGCGGCTTATTCAGGGGAATTGCTTTCATTGAACAAAATGTTGGGTTCGCTTCAAGATGCCGGGAACACAGTAACATTAGCGGGTTATATCAATCTGTTGGATGAAAGCGGATTGCTTTGCGGACTCTAGAAGTTCAGCGTGGATATGGCAAGGCGATGTGCCAGCATCCCTAAGTTACAGGTATATAACAATGCGTTGAAGATGGTGTATAGCCCGTTAACTTTTGAACAAGCCATTCTCAACCGCAAGGCATGGGGATGAATCTTTGAATCGGGTATCGGTGCCTATCTGGTAAGTCAAGCTTTCGTGCATCGTTTTGAAGTATTTTATTGGCGTGAGCGGGATGATGAAGTAGATTTCGTTTTGCACAAGAAAGGTTCGGTGGTGGCCATTGAGGTGAAAAGCAATGCGGAGAAACGGACAGATGGGGTGGATAAATTTCGCAAATTGTTCAATCCGCAATCGGCGTTTATTGTAGGTGATGGTGGTATTGGTGCGAAGGATTTCCTTTCGATGGATGTGAGGAAGCTCTTTTGAGGAAGTTGAGTCTTCAAGTCAATGAATTAAGAATAATAAAAAGGAATAACTATGGGTACATTAAGTTTCATAAAAGTAAAATCATTGTTCATCCTAACTTTAATACAAAGAGACGATGGACAAAAGAAACAAACTTTGGAGACGCCAACAAATGGCGCGTGTGTTTAAGGCTCGTATGATTCTTTATGCCGCTTACGAGCATCCTATTATTTATGAGGATGGAAGTGTGAATAATCATCCGCATTGGTTCGAGTTGGCAAAGGAAAAATGGGCAAAGGTTTATCAGTCTACAGGTACTCCTTGTAGCTGCTGGATGTGCAGAGGAGAGGAGTATAACCGAAGGGAATACAAGAAAGAAACTTTGCGCATTATTCGGGAATCAATGGAGTAAAAACAGAGGGCCGTTCTTTGCCAGTTTAAGCAAAGAATGGCTTCTTTGTGTGTTTTAGAGGGATGTGTTATGACACATAAGCTTCTCCGCCAACGGCGCATAATACTCCCGCACTTCTTCCGCTGTAGGTGTATGCCCACCGGGAAAATGATAGGCGTGCGTATAGTGTTGCAGGAACAACGGTTCAAAATGTGCCAGATGGTCATTCTCCCCAAACAATCCCCAAATGCGGTCGGAGAGTTTTGGGTGTGAATTGTCCCACTGGTGAGCTTGTACTTCGGCAAATTCGTCTATTAACAGTTGGTCTATTACGAGTTTCTGGTGCCCATCTGCCCGTAGCGATTTATATTCATGCTCTCCTATACGCTCGATGAGAAAGCAGGTCATTTCCAAGTAAGGATTGCCCAATAGGGCGGGTAGTCCATGGCGAGAAGCAACGATTTGTGCCAAGAATGCGCCATTGCTATTGCCCACCAATACGCAGGGGTTTTCTTGTTGGCAGATATCTTCAATAAATGCCAATGCCTCTTTCGGATGCAAAGGCAGGTCGGGGGTGAGGACTTCTGCTTTGCTCGCAAATGCTTGCCTCAATGCTTGTGCTGGTATGCAGCTGCCCGAAGCGAAGAAACCGTGCAGAAAAAGAATTTTCTTTATCATCATTGTCCGTTTGTTATAATTTCCCAATGCCCGTTTTTGTCCGAGCCGATGCGTTTGATAACCTTTCCATTCAGTTTTTTAATATAACGAGCTACGGTAGCCCGACCAATGTTCAGTGCTTTGGCATATTCATCGTAAGTATATTCCGGATGTGCCTTAATCAGGGTAATAAATCGCGTTGCAGTATCATTTACAGTATCACCTCTATTGTTTACAGTATCATTTATGCTTTGCTGATACTGTAAAATCCTGCTTTCAAGGTTGGTGATATGCTGGGCAAGCATGATATCTTGGATAATCGTGTTGTTTTCTTGCTCACGGCTTTCAATCAAAGCCTGGATATATTCGCCTTTAGCATCTTTCGTTACAATGGACGGGATTAGCCCCAGCTGTCGTTGTATGATATTCATCAGAAGCCTTGTGGTACGTCCATTGCCGTCCACCCACGGATGAATGGTTACCAGACGAAAATGAGCTTCGAAGCTCAGACGATAGCAGGTCTCCATATCATTTATTTGACTTTGGAATCATTCATAAATGCAGCATCTTTTGTTACAAACCATTCGGAACAAGTCCGAGCCGATTAATGGATTCATTTACGAATTGCAAGGCTTCATGTATCCTTAGCACCTCTGTGTAATCCCAAAATTTCACTTCCTCTTTTATGGGGAGCGATTCTATCTCTTTTTTAATCCGTTCAATCTGTTTTTGGTCTGTGACGGCGACAATGCCTTGAACCGCTTTGTTGTTCTTGGCTTTCATTAAGTTTAGTATCAGGCTGTCGATAGAGCCGGAAGTTTGAACTTCAAACACATAAATCACGCGCCCCATGTTCCCAATGGTGACTTCCCATATTGCATCGACCACCGCGCCTGCGGCAACTTTCTTTTCAACCTCAGCCCGGAAACCTAGGCAATGACCGATTTCTGCCACTTTGTCCCGGATGTCATTGTGGATGAAAGTCGCATCTTTTTTGCTCGTGGCAATAAGTTCTTCTTCCTTGTCGGAAATGGTGCAATCTATAGAATCGTCTTGTAACTCATTCCATATAAAAGAATTTAACGCCAACAAATCGCAGATTTCATTATATCCGTATTCCTGAGACTTCGCCAGCAATTCTCGTCCGATGCCGGATAACTGTGCATACATTTTCCCGTCCAATCTTGCCTCATAGCGTGGGAGGTTATTAATGTTCAAAGTTTTAAATCCGGTGTATGTCTTTTTATTCCAGAGTAGATATTGTGCGGGATAAGTTTTGCATAACAGCTCGCTCATAATAGCCGGACCAATACCTTTAATCTTTGAACGAAAATCATCCCATCGCTTTTCAATGTCGGCTTCTCCATAAATCAAATTGGCGAATTGTTTACGGAGCAATTCAATCCCGTTGGCTTCTATGATATTATCAATCTGATAATGCTTATTGCCCCACATCGCCATGGCCCATAGGGGTGAAAGATATTCGAACAAGTCATCTTCCGACAGGGAAAGAAGCCGCTCTTTGGTGAAAGCATGAGCTTTTTGCTGTGCTTCCATCTGTTCTTGTTTTGCCTCATTGGCTGCTGACGGATTTTGAGTCAGCCATTCTTTATAAGAAGCGAGATATTTTGTCAGTTTCTGTTCGTTCATCCTATTTATTGTGTTTATTATATTTCACGATGAAAATTTAGTGGTTCAAACCATTTTTTTTAATCTCCCAAAAACCATTTCTTTTGCCGTTTTTTCGTTCGATAATGCCTTTTTCAACCAATTTTACGGTAATACTCTTGACGGTCCGCTCAGATTTGCCTATGTGCACAGCAATCTCTTTTTGTGTAGCTTTGGGTTGTTCCCGTAAGAAGTTGAGCACCGCCATTTCCTCCAAAGTGCAATCCAAAGTGCAAATATTGCACTTTGAGAGCGTCTCATTCATTGCATTTGCACTTTGCCTTTCTTGTGGAAAAGATTCCTGTACAAGCATCATTCGATTTTTCAGTTCGTTCTGCTCGGATAGAATCAAGTTTCGGAAGAACACTTCAATATATTCAGTGGTAGCGTATATGCCTTTGCTTAGATTGTTGTAGTTGGCACGAACCAAGGCATTGCGGAAATACCACGAATGCTTGGCAAACGCATCGTTATTGATGTCAAATCCGAAAGTGCGCAAGTATTTTATGGTAAAAACTGCCGTTGTACGGGTGTTGCCTTCTCCAAAAGCATGTATCTGCCAAATTCCTGATATAAAATTGGCAATGTGGGTGATGGCATCATGGATGTTCAAATCTTTATAGCTGAAATTTTTCTCTTGCCCGAAATCATAATCAAGAGTTTCGCGTATGCTATCGGCACTGGCATATAACACGGTTTCACCTTTCAATACCCACTCCTTTTTGGTGATATTGTAATCTCTAATCTTACCTGCAAATTTATAGATACCTTGAAAAAGACGTCGGTGGATGGTGATATATTCAACCGGAGAGAATGTGAATGTCTTTTCCGACAAGATTTCGGCGATACGTGCCGAAACCTTATCAGCCTCCTCTGTCCTGTCATCCAAGTCGGCTCTGGCCGTCTTAGACTGATAGTAGGTGTCAATCAGTTGCTTGGCTTCTTCGATAGTTATATCCCCTTCGATATGCTGCCGAGCCGTCTGTATCAGATATTCGGACGGTTTCAAATCGTCCACTGCCTGCAAGCCGATGGCCGTTTGCCAAGCATAGCCTTTTTCTTTCTTCTGAGGCTCGCCTTGTCTTATATATTCTTCAAAGTCATTCATTACCTGTTAGAATTTAGTGAGGAAACACATATCATTGATAGCTTATTTTTTATTCTTCGTTCAACACAATGATTTGTTCGATGTTTTTATCGTATGCAATGGATTTACCATTGATTATATAGGTTACAGCTTGTTCTATGGCATTAAATGGAACAACATACCATTCTTTAGGTTTCTTCCCGTCTATAGTAACTTGCAGTTGTACACAATCAAACAATTTATGTATCAACGCCTCGAAAGTAGAACTTTTCACATTGTACACGCGCCATGTGGCTATGACTTTGACATCAGCACACAGGTAAGTCGGCTCATTTTTGGCGTTGGCAATGCGTGCTTCAAGCGGAGTGGTGGTGAAACCAATCTTGTAGAGATTAGGGATTGCCGCTATTTCGGGGTCTTTTGACAAAGAACGAAGTACGTATATCATGCCGCTTTCCACATCGTTGGCGTTGATGGAAAACTTATTGGTCAGATAGTTTTCTTCCATATCCGACACGTCTTGCACCGTATAGCCTGAATGGTATAGGTTCTTACAAAGCGTTTGCATATAAATGCCCGATTCCATACCATTTTCGTAAATACAGCGTGTGCGACTGTTTTTTTTCCCATGACGGTTTTTTTCTATCCGGTCCATTCCGGCTATATAAACAAGCATACCGTCTTCAACGAAATACTGTCCAGATTTCACATGTGCCTCCTTGAACTTTATCAGGCGGTATTTACCAGATTTCAGTCCTACATGAACTTCTTTGAATCCAGCTTCGTAACGCTCAAAATCTTCGCACTTTACTCTTTGCGCAATGTAATCAGCTTCCTGCCGTTCTTGCAACTTCTGCCGCATGTAGTCCGGCAAGTCAAACAGCCCATTGTCTGTTTGGCTGTCATCTGCAAAAAGTGGGTCGTTGAATATATCGGCAAGTTGCTGTTCTTCTGTTTGGGGTGTACTTCCATAAGTAGACAATGGTTCAGAAACACCGTGATTATCCGTTTCATTCAGAACTCCCATTGTGTCGTATGGTTTACATCGCTCCATTTTCTTAGGGTCTTTAAGAATCCCTTGCAACTGGTTGTAAAGGGAACGCTCTTCCCGGTCGTCACATCTTTGTGGTAGACGATTATGCACCTCTACAAATTCGGTGATACGCTGAAACCCAGCAATCAACCTGTCGCTTGATGTTACTTTCTTTTGTGGGGCGGTCACATCGGCAAACAGCGGGTCGGCAAATATCTTTTCAAGTTCTTCGTCCCAGTTTATCATTGTTTCTTAGCAAGATATTGTTGTTTTAGTTTTCGCAAGTAGTCAATAGCAAAGGCAATGCGTCGCCCGTTAGCATCCGGTTCATTGAGTGTCGGCACTTTTCCGTCATGTTCCTCTTTCCACTTAGGTAGATATTTCGTAAACAAAAGAATAGCTTCTTCTTTTGTCATATCCTCACGCTTCGATTCAATCTCGTATTGAATGGTATGAAGCACTTCGGGGGTAAGCGACTTGGAAAGTATTTCATAAGCCCGTTGGAATGGGTTTATCGAATCTATCAGGTTGATAGACAAGTCATCAAGATTTATGAAACGATTGGCCATGCGAATGAATTTGTTTCCGCTGTCATCCACAGTAATCTCCTGTCCCTGCGTCGCAATAGTCAGTATGGCGTGTTTCGACACTTGGTCAACCTCTTCATCTGTCAATTCCGGATATTTTTCTTTGACGACCTTGGGTATATATACCTGTGTAATCATTTCAGCCGTATCTGTGCCGATGATGGCTTCACGTATATTCTTGTCCGAAAGTGTGGAAGCAATCAATGTATCGAGGTCGTTGTCAATGATGGCTTGCGCACGTTCTGTAGGTGTCGGCAATCCTTCCACTTCAATAGTGTGTGAATCATCTTTGTCTTTCTTCTTGTCTTTTCCTTGCGTATTCTCGTCTTCATCGTCACGTTTGGTCTTGAACGTCCAGCGTGGTGCCATGACCTGTTCCATAAGCAGCGATGCGGATATAGCCTTCAAGAAATCATTGACAGCCATCGATACATCTTCTTGTGCCGCATCAGGACAAGGTATCAAGTTGATAAACTGTGCGTGCGTCTTTCCTTCGCAATCACGAGTACAACGACCTATGATTTGTACGATTTCTGTCAGCGACGATCGTATACCGATGGTGATGCAGCATTCGCACCATGTCCAGTCGAAACCTTCTTTTGCTGTTCCGAGAGCTATCAGTATGTCGAGTGCGTCGCGCGAGTTCATCCGTTGCAAGTAGGCTTGCAAGGCATCGCGTCTTCTTGTATCATCTTCCACCAAGTCGCCTACTTTCAAGATGCGCCCGTCTGGTGTTCTCACTTTGTGGATGAAGTGCTCGTAATCCGTTTCGACTATTTCTCCGATGCAGCTTATGATGTCAGCTACCTCGTCATACTTTTGTGCATACGATGTTTTGGAGTTCACATTGGGTATGTGGATCAATGTTTTCTTCGTGGTGTCAAGTGCTTCGGGTATGGCATTGATATACTTGCCAGTGAAAAACTGGTAACCAATACCCAAACTTTTCAGATACTTGTAACCGCTCAGTTGTTGGTAGTAATTATAGTTAATAGTGGGCTGAAACTTGGCTTCGTCTTCCGGACGCATCACAGGCACTGCATCTCCTCGGAAGTAACTGCCCGTCATTGCCAGGATATGTGCCGTCGTTTCGTTAAGTAATCGTCTTATCAGTTCGCCGAGGTTGTTGTTTACGTCTGCCGAAGTGTGATGGAATTCGTCAATGCCAAAGAAAACGTCATTGAGTAGCTCATTCGGAACATCTTTCATCGCGTTGCGCAATGTGCTATGTGTGCAGACAAGAATCTTTGCAGCCGTAGAAGGTGACAAGAACTCTATCAGTTTCTCTCGCTTCGATGTTTCATTTCCGGACGAGCTGCACAGATTATAATAAGGTGCAACACGCCAGTCGGCAAAGAAGCCGTATTTCTTCAAGTCGGTGTCTTTGAATGAGCGTCCAATGGATTTTTCAGGTACCGCTACAATCACTTTCCGTATGCCTTGGTGTGCCAGTTTATCAAGAGCCACAAACATCATGGCGCGGCTCTTGCCTGATGCGGGCGGAGCCTTCACCAACAGATGTGGACGGTTGCGTTGTTCGTAAACCATTGCTTGCATTTCGCGCATACCCATGTCGTTGGTTGCGCTTGATTTGCCCGTTTGGGCATATTGGATGTTTACCAGATTATTCACTGCCATTTTTCTTCCCTTTCTGTTTAATTCATCTGAAAATTCTTCGTAGAGAGCCACAGGACCAAAGTGCCAGAACTTTGTAGTTTCTTCAGCCAGTTTTTTGTAGGTATCTGAGCTATAAAACCGGTAAAGGGCTTCTGTAAGTGGTATCTTTTGGTCATCAGCATACATTTGTGCTACTCGGCTGACTTTACCGGGCAACAGTAAGTATAGATTTTTATCTGTTATTTCCAAATTCATACACGAACCTCCTTTGCCTCGTTTTTCCGGTTATTTATCCATTCATCTATCTCATCCATCAGCCACCGATGGCCTTGCGTATGAAGTACCTCAAAGTTATCTTCCAAATAGGGAAACACACCATATTGTTTAAATAAGATAGCGACCTCTTCACCGCTCATCTGATGTTTATTCTTGTACTGTTCCATACAGAACGACAGGAAATAGGCTATGTCAAGTTCTTTATCTTTCATATCCGTTTTCATTTCTTCGTCATTTTAACGTACAACTTAAACAAACATTCAAGGCGCTCTTCGTCCGAGGTGAAAGGATCAGGACGATAACAACGCTCCACGGCAAGGTCGAGGAGGTGGTGAGCTTCTTTCAAGTCATCGGGCATGGATTCAGGATTATACATTTCGCCAAGTGTCATGTCAAAATGTTCTTCACGCAAGTCAAGTATGTCTTGTGCCAGACTTGCCAACTCTGCTTTTTGTGCTTCGCTAATCGTTGGGAAAGGAAATGTGTTATAACAAAGTTGGGCAGAATAACGGTATCGAGTTTCCAGTCTGCCGCCCACCGTCTTTACCCATGCCATGTGCATTTTACTGGTGAGAATAGCGAAAAGAGAAATGTCATTTGTGCCAATAACTAAACACAAATTGGTTGCCAATTTAGAACTATCTAAATATCCTATCGGAATATATTCTCGACGTTCTGACGAAGCACTTGGTATTATTATAAAATTTATACCTAACGGTTGTGTTATTTGGGCAAAAAGATGCGGCGTTTTTGCTAATTGTGGGCGTGATGATTTCAATCTAACTTCTTGTACCTTATCAATACGCTGCATAATTAGAGGCATATTATCAAATTCATTTATATTATGCCCATATAACCATAAACACCAACGTTCTTTTCCATTAATAAATTCATCAGAACCATAAATTTGTCGAAAAAACTTTGCACTTAAAGGCTCTTGATTAATAAACTCGTTTTTTTCTTCTCTTGTGAATAAAAAAAGTCCACCATCGGCAGGCATATTTCCAAAGTTCATTGTTGGTATATTAGGTAACAACGGCTTCATCCTGCTTTCAATAAAAACAGTTGGAGCATCAATCAATAAGGGAGAGATATTTTCAACGATTTTAGAACTTGCGCCACTATATATAATTCGTTTTTTTATGTCTTTTGAATTGCTTACCCCAACAATTATAACTGTTACTCCGGCATTGTATTTGGCATTGTTTGACCACTTAAAAGAGGTGTAAGCAAAGTTGATTTCATCATTATTTGCGAAAATCCTTTTCCATAGCAAAGACATTTGAATACCTTGACATATAGAATTGGTTGATACAAATGCGTACCTTGCCTTAGAACCTTTTATATAGTTTGAGCCAATCATAAACCAGCATGAGATATAATCTAATTCTCCATAGTTGTCATGGAAAATAAATTCCATATCTGCTTTTTGCTCGTCATTTTGTCTACGGCTCCCCAAATACGGCGGATTTCCCATCACATAAACCTCGTCTTCTGCCGTGTGCGGGCAGACAGTATCCCAATCCACCCGGCATGCATTGCCACAAACAATATGCCCACTCGGACGCAAGGGCAAAGCATTGGGACGAATACCAAAAGCCTCCTCAAATTTATTGTTCATCTGATGTTCGGCCAGCCAAAGTGAAAGTGTGGCGGTGTCACAGGCAAAATCGTCGATCTCTATACCATAGAATTGTTGCAGGCTGACGTTTGAAAGCGGCAGTTCCGGTACACCAAGCTTTCGTAATTCTTCCCAAATAAGGATTTCAAGTTCACGGATTTTCTTATAACTTACAATCAGAAAATTGCCACTACCGCAGGCAGGGTCGAAAAACTTGATGGTACCCAAACGTGCCAAGAGACGGCGCAGTCGTTTTTTATCCTGTGTGTCTTTTGCTACGCTAAATTCTTCATACAGTCCGTCCAAGAACAAAGGACGGATGAGCTTCATGATATTGGGTACAGACGTGTAGTGCATACCCAATCCGGCACGCATTTCCGGCGTGACTACCGCCTGTATCATCGAGCCGAAGATGTCGGGATTGATGTCTTTCCAGTCGAAGTCCCCACATTTAATCATCAATATGCGGGCACGGCGGCTAAGTATAGGTATCGGCACTCGCTTCTCGAATAGTCCGCCATTGACGTAAGGGAATACACAAAACTGCATGGGCAAGGAATCGCGCACGGCAGGGTCATTAGTGGACATGGCGAGGAAAGCGCGGTCAATAAACTCGGCAAGGTCGTGTCCGTCTTCAGCCGTATGTTGCTTGATGGAATTGGTGAACAGTTGCGGTTCGGGAAACAGGTTTGTATCTTCGGCAAAGTAGCAGAAGAGCAGACGGGACATGAAGATGTTGAGGTTGTGCATCTCCGTTTTGTCTTTAATGTCGTTGTGACGACGTATCTCATCGAAAATCTTTGCCATCAGTTCGGCAGACTTCACATCGGCTTCCGCTTCTTCCATGTGGCGTATCTTCTCAATGCCGGCAAGCGGATAAAAGAAATCAAAGTCCTTCCACATCAACGCTACCTCATTCTCATAAATATCCAGTTCTTTGGGATCAACAGCAACAATCGTCTTACCATCACTCACCACATAAAGCCGTGGCGAATGCTTGGCTATCTTCGGGTCTGCCTGCATCGCTTTGATTTCATCGTGAAAGTCGAGTTCAGCTTTCGGTCTGTATGCAATGAGGTTGGGGATAAGCACGGTGCGTCCATCCTTCGCTTTGTTGCCCACTCCGTCACGGATGCGACGGATGTTTCCGTCGCCATAACCACAGAATATCCGTAGGAGGTCGTACACCAATTCTTCACCTGTCGGTTTTGTTTTGTTCAGGTGTTCCAATGCGTCTTGTGCCTCTATATGTGAGAATGATTTTGTTTTCTTTGCCATTTGTAATAGAATTGCAAGTTAATCGTTTCTTTTGCTATATCCTTCGTAATAATACGATTGCTCAATCCCTTTGAAGATAACTTCTTGGTCATTGACTTTGTCGGTCAGGGTTGGTTGGAGCAATACCCGAAGTTCCAAATCGTTGATGGGGCTTCGCTCCATGGCTTGCAGATAAAGGTCTTTGTCAACGGTTTGCCAGTCCACCACTTTGCCGAGATTCTTCTTCAGCATCATGTCAAGCCATATTCGGGTAGCACGACCATTTCCTTCCATGAACGGATGGGCGATGTTCATTTCCACATATTTGGCGATGATTTCCTCAAAGGTGCTTTCGGGCATTTTTTCGATAACCGGAAGTATCGCTTCCAAGTACAGGCAATTAGCAAAGCGGAATCCGCCTTTGGCTATGTTCAGGTTGCGTATCTTTCCGGCAAAGTCATAAAGTCCGTCAAAAAGATACTTGTGTATGGCACACAGACCTTTTGTGGTGCCAACCTCTATTTTGTCTATATCATCCGACTCAAACAAACGTTGGGCTTTCAAGAGGCTTTGCTCATCTATTTGGTATTGCTTGTTCATGTTCCTATTCCTATTCCTATGTACATGTATATTAGCAGAGTTACTAATGCTGTTTTTCAAAGTGCCATTTTGGCTCTTTGAAACCACGAAGAATGGCGCTTTGGAAAAACATATCATTTTAAACTCATCTTTTCATCATTTCTTGTCGTTTATTAAATCCTTCACGTCCACATTCAGAATCTCTGCTATCTGAAACAGCACCTCCAGACTTGGCTGCCGTCTGTTACAAACGTATGAGTTAACCATGCAGAAGCTCTTACCGAGTTTCTCTGCCAGCCATGTCTGTTTGATACCACGTTCTTCAAGCACTTCTTTTATTCGGTTCATGGGTTTGTCCATACTTTCTATCTTAGTTTTGTTTACAAAGGTATAAAATAACATGCTATAAAAAGAGTAAAGAGGAAGAAAACTCTCCTCTTTACTCAAATTCATTCAAGGCGTGATTCTTTCGGATGAGGAAGTCGATTCGGTTTGGAATGGAATGTTGGGCAGGATTCCTGTAGAGAAATTGTAACTCCTGTATATGCTGAAGGATACATACAATTTATATCTTTAGAGCAATACCAATTCTATACATTGGAACACGTTTTCCAAGAAAAGCTTCGATTATAGAGGATTATAGTAAAACAAAATTGGTTTGCGAAAAATTCTTGATGTATTGTCATCCTGTATTGTCATCCTGAACGAACGTGAAGGATCTCGTGTACATCCACGTGGGCGCATCCGAGATGCTTCACTTCGTTACCAATGACGAATTTACAATTTGTCATAATCGAATGGGTTTTCCGCAGGAAATAGGCACTCAGCATGACAAATGATTTTTTCGCAATTCATTTCTGATTGACTATAAATTACGAAAAGTATTTTTATGCCGGCCGTTCGCTTGCCTTGGAGTCGGAACAGGATAAGCTGGTGGTGGAAATGATGGTGCGTTTCTGATTCGAGGTATTCTGTACCGTGTATAGAAACGACTGGCTCTTTATAAAAGCAGGGCTTTTTCTACGATGTGATGCATGTCGTAATATTTATATTCTGCCAGCCGTCCGCCGAAGATAACGTTGGTTTCCTTGTCTGCCAGCTCTTTGTATTTCAAGTAGAGTGCATTGTTCTTCTCGTCATTCACCGGATAATAAGGTTCGCTTCCCTCGGTCCATTCCGAACTGTATTCGCGTGACACGACGGTCTTAGGACATTGGTACACTTCCGCACCGAACATTTCGAAATGCTTGTGCTCGATGACGCGTGTGTAGGGCACTTCCCGTTCGGTGTAGTTCACCACCGCATTGCCCTGGTAATTCGGCGTGTCCAACGTTTCCGTCTCAAACCGCACCGTGCGGTATTCCAGTTTGCCGAATTTATATCCGTAATACTCATCGATGGCACCGGTAAATACAATCTTGTCTGCCAGTGCTTCCAGTTCTTGCCTGTGGGCGAAGAAATCGCAGTCCAGGCGGGTGTCAGTTCCTTTCAGCAGCCGTTCTATCAGCACGTTGTATCCGCCGATGGGGATGCCTTGGTATTTGTCGTTGAAATAGTTGTTGTCGAAAACCATGCGCACCGGTAGGCGTTTGATGATGAATGCTGGCAGGTCGGTGCATTTCCGTCCCCATTGTTTTTCGGTATAGCCTTTGATAAGTGTTTCGTAAATGTCTTTTCCTATCAGCAGTTGTGCCTGTTCTTCCAGGTTGCGCGGTTCGCTTATGCCTTGTTCTTTCATCCGTGCTACTGCCTCTGCCCGTTGTTCTTCCAGTTTTTCCTGAGCTTCGGCAGGTGTGGTCACTCCCCACATCTGGTAAAACGTGTTCATGTTGAAAGGCAGGTTATAAAGTTTACCTTTATAGTTTGCCACGGGCGAATTGGTATAACGGTTGAACTCTACGATGGAGTTGACAAAATCCCAGACCCGCTTGTTCGAGGTGTGAAAGATATGTGCTCCATATTTGTGTACATTGATTCCTTCAGTGTTTTCACAATATAAGTTTCCTCCCAAATGCGGTCGGCGGTCGATGACCAGGCATTTCTTTCCTTCTTGTGTAGCTTTGTAGGCAAATACGGAGCCGAATAATCCGGCGCCTACTATCAAGTAATCGTAACGTTGCATGAATGTAAATGTCTTTTATGGTTTTGCAGGCAAACTTACGAAAAATCTGTGGAATATCCGCCGAATTTCGTCAGATTAACGAAAATGTGGATGATGCGGGATTGGATAAAATGAACGGATATTCAATAAAAAAAATCAGAGACTACCTCGTGAAAATCCGAGATAGTCTCTTTGGAGAGCGGAAGACGGGACTCAAACCCGCGACCCTCAGCTTGGAAGGCTAATGCTCTATCGACTGAGCTACTTCCGCAAATCAGTGGGCAAGGATGGATTCGAACCACCGAAGGCGTAAGCCAGCAGATTTACAGTCTGCCCCATTTGGCCACTCTGGTACTTGCCCGTTTATAAAAGCACTCTTTTCATAGAGCGGAAGACGGGACTCAAACCCGCGACCCTCAGCTTGGAAGGCTAATGCTCTATCGACTGAGCTACTTCCGCAAATCAGTGGGCAAAGATGGATTCGAACCACCGAAGGCGTAAGCCAGCAGATTTACAGTCTGCCCCATTTGGCCACTCTGGTATTTGCCCTTTTTTGAGAGGGAATATTTGGCTTATTCCCTCGTTTTTTCAAATGCGTTGCAAAGGTAATGCTATTTTTTTAATTTGCAAGCAAAATCAATCATTTTTATTGCATCGATGGCACATTCATCGCCTTTATTGCCTAATTTTCCACCTGCGCGGTCTTCTGCCTGTTGCATGGTATCGGTTGTAAGCAGGCCGAAGAGTACCGGGATGTCATGGGTTGCATTCAAACAGGTAATACCTTGGGTGGCTCCCATGCATACATAATCGAAATGAGGCGTATCGCCGCGCACTACGCATCCTAGGGCGATAACTGCATCTACTTTGCCGCTTTTGATGAACTGGGAGCATCCGTATGTCAATTCGAAGCTGCCCGGTACGGTTGCGGTCAGGATGTTTTCATCTTTTGCGCCATGTTTTTTTAAAGTAGTTACGGCTCCTTGCAGCAGGGCACCGGTAATGTTAGAGTTCCATTCGGATACAACGATTCCGAAACGCATGTTTGAAGCATCGGGTACGGCATTGGTGTCGTAATCGGAGAGATTGTGGTAAGCTGTTGACATGGCTTTTGAGTTTTTGGGTAGATGGTGAGAATTGGTTTAATGAATATCCGCAAACATGGATTGTTTGCGGATATTCAATTTAGTTTATATAATTTGCGTTGACCTCATGCTGGTAGGAAGATTCCGCTATGGAATGCTTTTCCCACCTTTATTTAATAGAAGCGCGTTCGATATACTTGTCGATATTCATGGCTTGGTAGGAGTTGCCATATTGGGTCTTGATTTCCTTGTAAGCATCTACAGCTTCGGCGTTTTTGCCTTGTTTTTCCAGAATCTGACCTGCCTGTAGCAGATAGATGGGGCTTAAGGTTGTGCTGTTTGCTTTGTGGGCAGCTTTCAGTAGGGTGGCTGCAGCCTTGTCCAGTTGTCCCATCTGTGCATAGCAGTTACCCAAAGTACCGATGATTGCCGGGGCTACCATATAGTCGTCTGCACTGAATTTGTCGAGATAAGTAGTGGCTTCTTCGTATTTGCCTAATTGTGCGTAGCAAAGTCCGGCATAAACATTAGCCAGATTTCCTGCATCTGTTCCGCTGTACTCGTCTGCTATTTTCAGAAAGCCTGCATATCCCAGGCTGTCCCCTTTCAAGGCGGACTCGAAATCGTTGTTTCCGAAATATTGTTCGCCTTTAAACAGTGCTTCGGATGCTTTTACCTCGTTGGGCTCGCCGATAAAGTGGGTATAAGCCTGAAATCCGCATACGATTACTACGATAGCTACTACGATACCTATCAACAGGTTCTTGTACTTAAACAGGAATGCTTCGGAAGTGCTTAATGCTTCATCCACATTCAATGGGTCATGAGTTTGATTTTGTTTTGACATCTTTCTTATTGTTTTTTATTATTTTCCTCACAATGCAATTTCGGTCAGCAAAAGTAATTTATTTATAGTTATAAATGAAATTTGCGGGCATGTTTTTTTATCAATCGTCCTTTTATTCGTATTTTTGTGACTTAAAAGTGGATGAATTATGTGGTTAAAACGCATTTCTATATTAAATTACAAGAATCTGGAACAGGTAGAACTGGGATTTTCCCGAAAGTTGAATTGCATAATCGGTAAGAATGGCATGGGTAAAACGAACCTGATGGATGCGGTGTATTATCTTTCGTTCTGCAAAAGTGCTACCAACCCTATTGATTCGCAGAATATTTTTCATGACCGTGACTTTTTTGTGATACAAGGATTTTACGAGAATGGCCTGGGCGAACCGGAAGAGGTGTATTGTGGGTTGAAACGTAGGCAGAAGAAGCAGTTCAAACGTAACAAGAAGGAATATTCCCGCCTGTCGGACCATATAGGGTTGATTCCTCTGGTTATGGTGTCGCCTGCCGATTCGTGGTTGATAGCAGGAGGGAGCGAGGAAAGGCGCCGGTTTATGGATGTGGTTATTTCGCAGTTCGACCGTGAATACCTGGATGCCCTGATCAGGTATAACAAGGCTTTGCAGCAGCGTAATGCCTTATTGAAATCGGAAATGGAACCGGAAGATGAACTGATGACCTTGTGGGAAGAAGGAATGGCTGCGATGGGAGAAATCGTTTACCGGAAGCGGAAAAGCTTTGTCGATGAATTTGTACCGGTATTCCAGTCGTATTATGCCTATATTTCGCAGGAACGGGAACAGGTAAGTTTGACCTACGAATCGCATGCGGGAGAGGGAGACTTGTTGCAGCTGCTGAAAGAGAGCCGGCAGCGCGACCGTCTTTTGGGGTATTCTACCAAAGGTATGCATAAGGATGATTTGGTTATGAAACTGGGTGATTTCCCCATCAAGCGTGAAGGTTCGCAAGGGCAGAATAAAACCTATCTTATCGCATTGAAACTGGCGCAGTTCGATTTCTTGAAACGGATAGGAAACCATACTGTTCCCATTGTATTGTTGGATGATATATTTGATAAATTGGATGCATCGCGTGTGGAACAGATTGTCAAACTGGTGGCAGGAGACAATTTCGGTCAGATATTTATAACCGATACCAATCGTGAGCATCTGGATAAGATTCTGCGTGAGGTGGGAGAGGATTATAAACTGTTTGAGGTCGTAGACGGATGTGTGTCGGAACGGAAAGGAGAAGATGAAGTATGAAACGGAACAATACAGAGCAGGTAGGGGATGTTATCCGGCGTTTGCTCAGGCAGGAAGGTCTGGAGACTCCACTTAATGAATACCGGTTGATAGAGGCATGGAAAGACGTGGTGGGTCCCGTCATTGCGCGTTATACGATGAATCTGTATATCAAGAACCAGGTCTTGTATGTGCATTTGTCGTCATCGGTCTTGCGGCAGGAGTTGTCAATGAGCCGGACGTTGCTGATACGTAACTTGAATGCTCAAGTCGGTTCGCAGGTAATAGTCAACATTGTCTTCCGGTAGAGGCTACGTTCCCGTTTTCGGTCCATACTTCGTCCATAGGTATGTCGGAGTCTTCTGTCGGAAGTCCTGGCTCGGTCAGTTGGAACTGGAAGCATATACCTATTTTATATACATTCAGTTTGTTGAGCAGACGGTCATAATATCCTTTGCCTCGTCCTAAACGGTTGCCTTTCCGGTCGAAAGATACGCCTGGAATGATGGCAAGGTCGATGGAGGCAGGTGAAGGAAATGCTGTTCCGAGGGGTTCTTGGATGTGGAAGTTACCTGTCTGCAACTGGTCTGCACCTTTATATGTGCGCAATTCAAGTTCGTTGCCCTTTACTACAGGCAGCACAATTACCTTTTGGGAATACCATTTTTCTATGAATGCATGTGTCTGTACCTCATCGGGAAGAGAGTGATAAAGCAAGACGGTTTTAGCCAGTTGGAAGCGCGGATGTGCTTCCAACTGGCTAAACAACCTGGAAGAAAGATTGTGTAATTCTTCTGTCGTATGCTGTTTTTTTTCTTGTGCTATACGGGTTCTGATATCTTTCTTTGACTGCATGTGCTTGATGTGTTGGGTCAATTGGTTGCTTCTTCCGGTGCTTTAGGGAAAGATTCTCCTTTTTCCAATACTTCCAGAGCTTGCAAGACGGTTTTGTCGGTCTTGTTGCTGTATTCAATGTATGCTTCGATGCCCAGAACATTGTATATGATGTTTCCGTACAGGTTTTCGTCGAACAGTTTTTTGGATTTGTACATCAATATATTCCGGCGTTTCAATCCTTTCTTTTCAGCATACGATGCGAATTTTTCCAGCAGGTTCTGGGTTTTCAGGTAGTCGGCCATGCTGTCGGGAGTCGTATACTTCTGGAGCGTGCTTCGGTTCTTGTCTGTATAATCCAGTGTATATCTGATAATCAGTCCCCGTGCAGCGGCCATGCGGAAGTAAGTCGTAATGCCTGTGGTGTCTTGCGGAACGAAGATATCTGGCATAATGCCTCCGCCTCCATAAACAGTCCGTCCCAACCGGGTATGATAGATTTCCTGGGTATTCTGCTTGATGCTGTCTGCCGAGAAAAATTCGCCATGTTCGTAACGGGTAATCAAGTCCATTTCGTATTCTGAATCGTTTCCTTTTACGTATGGCTTTTGGATACAGCGTCCCGAAGGAGTGTAATAGCGGGCAATGGTCAGGCGGATAGCCGAACCGTCGCTGAACTCGATAGGTTGCTGTACAAGCCCTTTGCCAAACGAGCGGCGTCCGATGATGGTACCCCGGTCATTGTCTTGAATGGCTCCGGCAAATATTTCGCTTGCCGATGCCGAGCCTTCGTCCATCAGCACGACAAGCGGAATGCTTTGGCTGCTTCCAGTACCGTTGGATGTGTAGTTTTCGCGTGGGGATTTACGTCCTTCTGTATATACTATCAGGCTGTTTCCTGGCAAGAACTCATTAATCATTTGGATAGCTGATGCCATATATCCTCCGGTGTTTCCACGCAGGTCGATAATCAGTCCTTTGTAGTTGGAACGGTTCAGTTTGGCAAGTGCCACCAGCAGTTCCGGATAAGTGGTTTCTCCGAACTTGTTTACTTTGATATAGCCAAACTGGTCATTGACCATATAGGCGGCATCGATACTTTTTACCGGAATGTCGCCACGGACAACTGTAAAGTGTAGTATTTCTTCTTCACCAGGGCGGTAGACACCCAGTTTGACGGTGCTTCCTTTTTCGCCTTTCAAGCGTCGCATGGCTTCGGTATTGGTTACTATTTTACCCACGAAAGCCGAGTCGTCTACTTCAATGATACGGTCGCCTGCCAGCATACCTACTTTTTCCGAAGGTCCACCGGGGATTACATTGTTCACGTGGATGGTATCGTCTTGGATGGTGAACTGTATGCCTACACCGCTGAAGCTGCCTTTCAGGTCGGAATTGACAGCTTCTAAATCTTTGGCAGGGATGTATGCCGAGTGCGGGTCCAATTCGCCGAGTATTTGAGGCATGGCTTCTTCTACCAGGTCGTACATATTTACAGTGTCTACGTACTGGTCATCTATGATACGCAACAGAGCGTTCAGCTTGTTGGATGAAGTGTTGATGATGCCCAGTTTGTTGCCTGAAAAATGGTTGGCATAAAATGTTCCGATTAAGATTCCTATCACTACACAAAAGGCAAGCAGGAAAGGCATCAGCCGGTTTTTGTTGTTATTTGTCATACGCTTCTTCGTTTAAATAAATCACTTCTATATTTGCACGTTTCAAGAGTTCGATACCATCTTCCAACCGGTATTTTTCGGCATACACTACCCGTTTGATGCCGGCTTGGATAATCAGCTTGGCACATTCGATGCAAGGGGATGCGGTGACATAAAGTGTTGCTCCTTCGCTGCTGTTGTTCGAACGGGCTATTTTGGTGATGGCATTAGCTTCGGCATGCAATACGTACGGTTTGGTCAGTCCGTGTTCGTCTTCGCATACGTTTTCAAATCCGGCAGGTGTCCCGTTGTAGCCATCCGAGATTATCATCTTGTTTTTGACAATCAGTGCCCCTACTTTTCTTCGGTTGCAGTAAGAGTTTTCTGCCCAGATAGTAGCCATGCGCATGTATCGCCTGTCTAATGTTTCTTGTTTGGTGTCGCTTGGTTCCATATATATAATAAGGTGTTATTTTAGTTTCTGAATCCGACGGGGTAAAATTGTATATAGTGGTTCTTGTCTGCATTAAATAGTTTAATGAGTTGTGAATCTCCCCGATAAAAATGTGCGTTGCTGATTTCATCATAGAACGTCTTGTCTCGTCCGCTAGGGGTATGGTTGGGAGTCAGCCTCACCGAAAAACTCCGGTCATTTCCGTCTGCACTCCATGTGCCGGTAAACGTAAACGATTCGCCTTGTCCTGTTACGCTCCCGTCTTCAGCAAATTGGATGATGAACTTGTCCGGGTCTTTGTTGATTTGCTCCAAGTCATCTTTCGAGGTTGTCAAGGTGTAGTTATTGTCATCTTGCCAGTTTGTCGTGTCATACGAACCGCTCCAATGCCATGTCTGTCCGCTGGCAAATATTTCAAACACATCATCTTCCTGGTTGCATCCGCAAAGCAGCGTTGCCATGCACAGCCAGATGTATAATCCGTATTTTCTCATTGTTTTTTCATTTTATGATTCCATTCCGTTTCAGTAAAGCATCGATGGCAGGCTCTTGCCCTCGGAAGCGCTTGTATAGTACCATCGGATGCTCAGTTCCTCCTTTCGACAAGATATTATCGCGGAACGATTGTGCCACTTCGGTATTGAAAATGCCTTTTTCCTTGAATACAGAAAAAGCATCAGCGTCCAGCACTTCTGCCCATTTATAACTATAATATCCGGCGGCATAGCCTCCCGACATAATGTGCCCGAACTGTACGCTCATGCACGTGCCGGCTATTTGCGGCAAGATTTGTGCGCGTTTCCACGCTTCTTTTTCGTATGCACGGACATCTCCGTCGAATGCGGTATGACGTGTATACCATGCCATATCCAGCAATCCGAAGCTGACTTGACGCAGGCAGGCGTAGGCAACGTTGAAATTGGCTGCGTCTATAATTCGCTTAACCAGTTCTTCGGGCAGTGGTTCATGAGTCTGGTAATGACGTGCAAAGGTATTAAGAAATTCTTTTTCAATGGCAAAATTTTCCATGATTTGCGAGGGAAGTTCTACAAAATCCCAATAAACATTTGTTCCGCTCATGCTTTTGAACCGTGTATTGGCGAATATGCCGTGCAATGCGTGTCCGAATTCATGCAGGAATGTGGTTACTTCCGAGAATGTCAGCAGTGCCGGTTTGTCGGGGGTCGGCTTTGTGAAATTCATCGTGACGGAGACATGTGGACGGCTGTTGGTACCATTGTCGTCTATCCATTGTTCCTTGTAGCTGGTCATCCATGCTCCTGATTTTTTCCCAGCACGTGGATGGAAATCGGTGTAAAGTACGGCCAGAAAACTTCCGTCTTTATCGTATACTTCGTATGCTTTGACGTCCGGATGATATACGGGGATGTCTTTGTTTTCTTTAAAAGTTATGCCATACAGGCGTGTAGCCAATCCGAATACACCGCTTTTCACCTGGCTCAGTTCGAAGTAAGGCCGGAGGGCTTCTTCGTCAAGGTCGAATTTTTCCTTGCGCAGTTTTTCTGAGTAATACGAGAAATCCCAGGGCATCAGTTCGAAGTGTTTTCCTTCGAGGGCATGTGCCAAGGCTGTAACTTCTTCTATTTCTTTATGGGCTGTAGGGGTATAGGCTTCCAGCAGTTGGTCGAACAGGCGATAAACGTGCTGGCTGTCTTCTGCCATGCGTTTCCTGAGTACATAGTCGGCAAAGTCGGCGAATCCTAGCAGCTGGGCTATCTGCATGCGCAGGTTTACCAACCGTTTGACGATATCAAGGTTGTTTTGCTCATTATCGTGTGTACATTGGGTATTGTAGGCAAGATATAGCTGACGGCGTAATTGGCGGTTGTCGCAATATTTCATAAACGGCACATAGCTGGGTGCTTGTAGCGTAAATATCCATCCGTTTTTCCCTCTTTCTTTTGCTGTATGTGCAGCTGCTTCGACGGCACTTTCGGGAAGCCCTTTCAGGTCTTCTTCTTGGGTCAGTTGCAATTCGTAATTGTTGGTTTCTTTCAAGTGGTTTTGTGAAAAACGAAGAGTAAGGGTACTCAGCTCTGTACTGAGTTTGCGGAAAGTCTCTTTGTCCGTATCCGAGAGGTTGGCACCGTTGCGCACAAATCCATCATACGTTTTTTCCAGTAACCGGTATTCTTCGTGTGTAAGGTTGAGCCGGTCACGTTTTTCATACACATGTTTGATACGTTGGAAAAGCCTTGCGTTCAGATTGATGTCGTTGCTGTGTTCCGACAATTCGGGCATCAGTCTTTCAGCAATGGCTTCCAGGTCATCACTTGTTTCGGCACTCATCAGGTTGAATAGCACCGTGGTGACTCGGTCAAGCAGTTCGCCAGACTGTTCCAATGCTTTTACCGTATTATCGAAGGTAGGTTCTTGTGGATTATCGGTGATGGCTTTGATTTCTTCGTTTTCACGGCGCATGCCTTCGCGGATGGCAGGCTCATAGTCGGCGAGCGTGATTCGGTCGAATGGCACGGTAGCGTGCGGTGTATGGTAGGGGGTGAAAAATGGATTTTCCATAAATGTCATTTTGTTTGTTTATTGGTTTGGTTGTAGGCTATAAGTGCATTCATGTCGGGGATTTCTATTTCTCTCCGGCTGAGTGATACCAGGCCTTCTTGTTTTAGTTCATTTAATATTTTCGATACGTTGATGCGTGTGTCATCTATCAGGTCGGCAAGGTCCTCCATCCGGATATGCAGCCTTTTGAAGCCGTTGGTGGTGGTGCATCGCAGCAACAGGAAATTGATGATTTTGCTTTGTGTGTCGCCGATGTGGGCGTTCCACAGGCGGCGGTAAATGGTTTGTGCCCGGTTGCTAAGCAGATTCATGAAATTCAGCTGGAAGATGGCATATTTGTTCAGTTCTGTCAGAATGTATGATTTGTCGATACTGATGATGTTTGCGGGCGTCAGGGTGTGATATGACGCATTGTATTGCGGATACATTCCGAACAATGAATAAGGTTCTATTACATACGGTGCTTCCAATGTTTCGTAGAGTGTATAATTATGGGTTTGGTCTGCTGATTCTGACTGTATTTTGCCTTGCAAGACAAAAAACAGGCCCTCGCAAGCATTGTTTTGGCGCACGATGCAACTACCTGCGGGAAGCTTTTGAAAATGTAGTTTTACTTTTTCCAGTATGGCTGTAAAGTCTTCTTTACATAGCCCTTGGAACAAGGGAAGTAGCAAAAGCTTATTGTACATACTATTCTCTTCCATCTGTCTTTAACTTTATTAAGTTATAATTTAACATACAAAATTAAGCAATATTCTGATACATAACATGGCTTTTACCTTTTTTATTGTTTCTTACCGTCTGGTAATGCTTGCTGGGGCAGAGGACGGTTTCGGTCAACATAGATGATACCGGTTGGTCATATAACTAGTCTGGCTTGTGCAGGTATATCCTTTTGTCTTTGAAGATATATTCGGAGAGCGATGGAAATATGTTTTCCGGCTGGGTGGTTCCGTCTTTTTTTTGTGAAATTTGGAGGGATATTGCTTGATATGCATCTTCATCTCGTTTTTTTATGTTATATTTGTGAACAAAAATTAAACTTATGAGGCTATGGGAGTATTTAGTTTGCAAGAATTGGTAAGTGCGTTTATTGTACTGTTTGCGGTAATTGATATCATTGGTGCTGTTCCCATTATTCTGGATTTGAAGCAAAAGGGACGTTCTGTCAATGCGATAGAGGCTACTTTGATATCGGCTGGACTGTTGCTGGCTTTCTTTTTTGCCGGTGACATGATTCTGAAGCTTTTTCAGGTGGATATCGCTTCGTTCGCGGTGGCGGGTGCGTTTGTCATTTTTTTGATGTCGCTCGAAATGATACTGGACATCGAGATATTCAAGAATATCGGTCCTATCAAGGAGGCTACGTTGGTGCCGTTGGTTTTCCCGTTGCTTGCCGGGGCTGGGTCGTTTACTACTTTGTTGTCTTTGCGGGCGGAATATGCAACGGTTAACATTTTATTGGCTTTGTTGCTGAACATGGTATGGGTGTTTATTGTTTTAAAGATGACCGACCGTATCGAACGCATGCTGGGGAAAGGGGGAATTTATATTATCCGTAAGTTTTTCGGCATTATTTTGCTTGCCATTTCTGCCCGGTTGTTTACGGCAAACCTTACATTGCTGATAGAACAGTTCCAGCACGGTGGCTGATACAGGGTAAATTTTTCATTCTTAAATTTTTAATTCTTCATTTAAAAGATGCTTGTAACACTTGTTATTTTGGTCCTGTCTGCCGTTTTCTTTGTTTCGGGAAGGGTGCGGTCGGATATAGTAGCGTTGTGTGCGCTGATAGGCTTGCTGGTTTTTCACGTCTTGACTCCAGAAGAGGCTTTGTCGGGTTTTTCTAATTCTGTAGTGATTATGATGGTAGGACTGTTTGTCGTAGGAGGGGCTATCTTCCAGACCGGATTGGCCAAGATGATCAGTTCACGTATTTTGAAGTTGGCGGGTAAAAGCGAGTTGCGTTTGTTTTTGCTGGTCATGCTGGTGACTTCTGCCATCGGGGCTTTTGTAAGCAATACAGGTACTGTAGCTTTGATGTTGCCTATTGTGGTAAGTCTTGCCAACAACGCTGGTATGAATCCGGCACGTTTGTTGATGCCGTTGGCCTTTGCCAGCAGTATGGGAGGTATGATGACGCTGATTGGTACCCCGCCTAATCTGGTGATACAAGACACACTGGTACATGCGGGATTTGAATCCTTGTCGTTCTTTTCGTTCCTTCCGGTAGGGTTGGTTTGTGTGGCAACAGGCATCGTGGTGTTGTTGCCTCTTACGAAATGGTTTCTATCGAAGAAACGTGAAAAAAACAATGGTGAATCTTCCGGAAAGTCTTTGAATGAACTGGTCAGAGAATATGGTTTGGCACATAACCTGTTTCGTTTACGGGTGGATGCAGCTTCGGGTATTGTCGGTCAAACGGTACAGACATTGGATGTGAGACGGCGCTACGGACTGAATATTCTGGAAGTACGTCGGGGAGAAGCTTCACAGCATCGTTTCCTGAAGACAGTTACGCAAAAGTTGGCATCGGCAGATACGGTTATCCAGGCAAATGATGTCTTGTATGTAAATGGGGATATTTCATCCGTAAACCGTTTTGTCGGGGAATGTAGGTTGGAGATGATGGACGGGCACATTACCGAAGAAGCCGTCAATGGCGAACGTTCGTTGGGCTTTTATGATATCGGCATTGCAGAAATAGTGTTGATGCCTACTTCCAACATCCTCAATCAGCGGGTAAAAGAAGCAGGTTTCCGTGATAAGTTCAATGTGAATGTGCTGGGGATACGCCGGAAAAAAGAGTATATATTGCAAGACCTTGGCAATGAACGGATGCACAATGGTGATGTGTTGCTTGTGCAGGGCCAATGGCATGATATAGCCCGGTTGACTAAAGAAGATACCGACTGGGTGGTATTGGGACAACCTTTGGCTGAGGCCGCCAAGGTGACGCTCGACTACAAGGCGCCGGTGGCTGCTGTTATTATGCTATTGATGGTGGCGATGATGGTTTTCGACTTTATTCCGGTGGCTCCGGTTACGGCGGTGATGATTGCCGCTATGCTGATGGTGCTTACGGGATGCTTCCGTAATGTAGAGGCTGCCTATAAGACCATTAATTGGGAAACTATCGTATTGTTTGCAGGTATGCTGCCTATGTCGTTGGCATTGGAGAAGACAGGAGCGTCCGATTATATATCCGGTTCTTTGGTGAACGGGTTGGGGGCATACGGACCATTGGTTTTGATGGCAGGCATTTATTTTACCACTTCTTTGATGACCATGTTTATCAGCAATACGGTGACGGCTGTGTTGATGGCTCCTATAGCCTTGCAGAGTGCTATGCAGATTGGGGTAAGCCCGGTGCCTTTTCTCTTTGCCGTAACAGTAGCTGCAAGTATGTGTTTTGCTTCACCTTTCTCTACTCCTCCCAATGCCTTGGTAATGCCTGCCGGACAGTATACGTTTATGGATTATGTCAAGGTAGGTTTGCCATTGCAGATACTTATGGGGGTAGTGATGATAGTTGTATTGCCGCTATTGTTCCCGTTTTAGTCCTGCAGTTTTTGGTGGGTATGGTTAATTCTTTTCAGTCAAGAATTTCCAATAGCGGACAGGCATGTCTTTTTTATGTTTGACAGGGTTAAGGCGTTCGCGGATACAGATGGAGTGAAAGTAGTTTTTCCAAAGTGTCTGGTATAGTCTTTCTTCCCTGTCAAGTAGATTTTCATCAACTTTTCCGGTCACTAAAGCAGGCTGATGGACATTTGTAAAAGCGATTTCGTTCACTTGTATGCCATCGTAATAGTAACCGAAATGCCGGCGTGCGTCATAGATAATCCAGTGTTGGTCGGCAAAACGGTCTTGAAAATGCCTGATGGTTAATGATAGCACATTATACAGAGGTTCTATTATGCCGAAATATGTGCCATCGGCAAGTTTTTGAAAGCGCATGAATTGTAGGATGCGGTGACGTTCACCGCTTACTTTTCTTCCAAGTTGTGTAACAGCTAATGTTACAGGGTTGGTGAAATCGGTAGTAATAGAGTGTTTTGAATCGAATATTTGTTTCATATATTTCATCAAGAGCATAGGAGCCTCGGAGGCTTCAGACAACCAACAGTAGGTGATGAGTGCTGTAGCTTGTTTCGATAGTTTTCTACACAAGGCTTTCCATACCCGTTCCGCTTTTTCAGTACAGGTGGTGACGCGGTAAAGTTCATTATAAAATAAAGGAAGAGGCTCTGTTTCATGCAAAAGTTTGTCGGGAAATGTCCGGCGTACGTATGCATCAAACAAAGCCGTAAGCAAGCCTTCGAATGTATGGTCGTAAACGAAGATAATCATTATAATAAAGAAAAATTTTGATTACTTTATATCTTCCAGTACGATGGAATAGCTGGCATCGAAACTCTTGTCAGGTTCCAGGGTCTGCATCCATTCACGGTCTTTAAACTCTCCTTTGTATCCGACAGAATCACAACGTCCGTACCATGGCTCAATGCAGACAAAAGGAACATCGGGATGGGATACAGAAGGCGACCAGATGGCTACCAGTGGGCTGTCGAATTCTACGCTAAGGTAAGGAGTCTTGGATTTGTCTGTCAGTGTGATTTTTTTCAGTTGGCTATTATCAAACATGTAGGTATCACATTGGAAAGTGGCAGGAGTTAGTTCCAGCATTCCATTGTTTAGTGTCAGGCTTTGTCGTTCGTTTGATGTACAGCCTTTTTCTGTTGGCGAGATATATTCTAATGTTTTTTTGTCTTTACCGAAGTCGAGAAACCCTTTTTCTTGGGTAACTGTGTCGAAGTCACGGTAATAAAAAGCAGGGTGTGCGCCTATTTGGAAATACATGTTTTCGTTTCCTGTATTTTGAACACTCCACATTACTTCGATGCGATTCCCTTTTAGCCGGTAGCCAATTTCCAGTACAAATGTGAAGGGGTATTTCTTCAGTGTTTCTTCATTGCTTTCCAGACTGTAAATGAGGGCGTTCTCTTCTTCGTATGTCAGCTGGAAATCCATGTCCCGTGCAAATCCATGCTGCCCTAATTCGTATGATTTTCCCTTGTGGCGGTAAGAATTGTTCCATACCCGTCCTACAATAGGGAATAATATAGGCGAATGACGTCCCCAGAACCGAGGATCTGCCTGCCACAAATATTCTGTTTCATTAGCAACGATGCTTACCAGTTCGGCCCCATGATCGGCTACTTGGATACTGATTTTGTCGTTAGATAGTGTTTTCATATTTCCCGTTATTTATGATGTTTGGATTTTTATTCCAAAAATACGAAATTCCTTGTTTGCTCGTGTAATTTATGCAACTTATTTTTGCTATGTATACTTTTTTTACATACATTTGTCTTGGCAAGACAAGAAAAGATATGAATCGTGAAATAGTGATAGTTTTGATAATAAGTTGCCTTTGGGGAGGATTGGCAGGAAGTTGTGTCAGGAAGAAAAAGGTGGAAAATGTAGATTGCTATGCGCCTTTGTTTGCGCAATGGGAAGATACGTTAAGTGATAATCCTGTTTTTGTATGTGAAAAAGTCGATAGTATCTTGCCTTTGCTGAAGGACAGCATTACGTATTATCAAATGCTTACCCTTAAGGCAAAGGCAAAGATGTTTATATCGGAAACAGATTCGGTAGAATGCCTGTTGCGTTTAGCTACGGATTTCTGCAAAAAAACGAATGTGTCCAGTAAGCGGCATTGGATTTTATCGGCAGAAGTCGCAAATATGAAGGGCAACTTGTATGCACGTACGACTGTTTTTGACTCAGCACGAATGGCGTTTCGGAGAGCGTATGATTTTTGCGAGCGTGTGGATGAGCCTTATAAACTGCTGAATGTTTCGTTGAATTTGGCAGATGCATATAGTGGCGAAGGCAGATATGACTGGAGTTCGTATTGGTACAGAAGGGCTTTGGCATTGGCTGATTCGTTGCGCATGCCCGATGAGGAACGTTTCCCGATTTATTATGGGCTTGCTCAAGTCAATATGAATTTGCGGGATTTCGACCGTTGCGACTATTATTTCGATTTGGCAGGAAAATATTTCGCTCAAATGAAACCTTATGAGAAGCATATTTATTTGAATAACCGGGGAAATTCTTATTATTATCGGCGGGACTATCCGAAAGCATTGGATTATTTCCGCCGGTTGTTGGTGTTTGTCAACCAGTATCCGGATATGAAATTTGAACGGAATATGACAATGGTGAATTTAGGAGAGGTTTTTTTGCTGATGAATCAGACGGATTCGGCAACTTATTACCTGAATCAGTGCTATGCTTATTTCAAGGAGATGGAAAACACTTCCGCTCTTTATTATATAGATACCCAGCTGATTGAACTGGCTTTGAAAAGAGGAGATTTGCCTTTGGCAAGGAAACGTTTGCAAGAAGCTGTAAAACCTGATGTTATCGACCCTAATATGTTGCATATACGGAACCGTTACTTGCAGCATTATTTTGAGGAAAGCGGTAATTTCAGGCAAGCATATTATTATTTGAAGGAAAATAACCGAATAGACGATTCTACCCGTAATGAACGCATCCGGATGAGGGTTGCATCTATAGCATTGCGTTATCAGCGCGATAGTACACTGATGAAGAAAGAAATGTTTATTCAACAAAAAGAAAATGAAGTGTTGCGCCTGAACCAATGGCTTTATGGTGGTTCGCTGGTGGTGGTGCTAGCAGGTATGTGCGGCTTTTTTATTTTCTTACATCGTAAAAAGAAACGTGCCAAAGTAGAAAGCAACTTGCGTACGGCCATCACTTCGTTGCGTTTGGCGAATATTCGCAACCGTATTTCTCCACATTTTATTTTCAATGTGTTGAATCGGGAAGTGAAGGCGAATCGGGTTGCGGAGTCGGATACTAACCTGAACGGGTTGATTAAACTGATACGTCGTAATTTGGAATTGGCAGATAGCCTTTCTGTTACATTACGTGACGAGTTGGATTTTGTGCAGACTTATGTGGAGTTGGAAAGCAAGACTTTGCAGCCCGATTTTGTCTATACCGTCGAAGTGGATCCCCAAATCAATCAGACCAATGTGAAGATACCTGCTATGCTGCTGCAGATTCCAATAGAAAATGCCATCAAACATGGCTTGCGTACAAAGGTGGGGCCAAAGCGGTTAAGCATACATATTTGTCAACACACCGATGAAATAGAAATATTTATCCGTGACAATGGAGGAGGATATCGTATCGGAAGTGGTGCCTCTGGAACAGGGACCGGTATGAAAGTTATTACCAGGACACTCCAATTGTTGAACGCTTACAATCGTCGTCCGATTGTGATGCATATAAATAATGTAGAGATGGCATCGCATGAAACCGGATGTGAAGTTTATTTTCGGTTGCCAGTAGATTATTCATTTGAATTGAAGAAACAAAAGAAACCCTTTTATGGAACAGATATTTAGAACAGTCATTGTAGACGATGAGGAAAGTGCCATTGATAATTTGTCGTTCGAATTGCAGCGTTATTCTTACGTGTCGGTAGAAGGGACTGCACGAACGGGAAGTCTCGGATTGAAAGTAATAGAAAAGACAAAACCCGATTTGTTGTTCCTGGATGTGGAATTGCCAGATATGACCGGGATGGATGTACTTGCCCGCTTGCGTGACCGGATTACATGGAATATGCGTGTCGTATTTTATACGGCATATAATAAATATGTGATTGACGCATTGCGTAGTGCTGCTTTTGATTTTTTGCAAAAACCGGTTGATTCGAGTGAATTGCAGATGGTTATGTCACGATTATGTGAGCAAAATGTGAAAAGTGATGTAGGCAATGTTGCCGCTTTATTAAAAGACAGGCCGTTTATGGTAATGACTCCTACTGGGGACTTGCGTTTTTTGCGTGCATCCGAAATCGGGTATTTCCGTTATTTATCGAACCGTAAGATATGGGAAGCAGCCTTGACCGATGGTACATTCCTGGCGTTGCGTCGGAGTACGACGGCAGAACAGTTATGTGCTTACGATTCGGTTTTCATACAGATTCATCAATCGTATATCATCAATATGCATTACCTGATTATGGTGCAGGATAACCGTTGTATCATGTATCCGCCTTTTAATGCTGCCGAGGAGTTATTAATATCCCGAAAATATAAGAAAATAATGATCGAACGATTTTATCAGCTATAAGTTTTGACCATATAGTGGCTAATTTTGTGCATTTAGCTCACGAAACAGATAGGATAGTTGTAAAATCCCGTTTTTGTGAAATTGTTGGTAATGGCTATTTTTTTATTTTTGTAGAAACATTTAACGATAGAGCATATTTATGAAGGGATTTTTAAACAGAAGGATTTGGCTGGTGGCAGGTAGTCTTTTATTGGGTATGACGATGCATGCCCAGTATTTGCGGACATCCTATTTTATGGAAGGTACTAGCTCAAGGTTGGAATTGAATCCAGGATTACAGCCTATGAGAGGATATTTTAATATACCTGTTCTAGGGTCATTCAATGTCGGTACGTCTTCCAATGTGTTGGGCATCAACGATATTATCGATGTACTTGATTCGGGAGAAGATATATTTCTAAATGATGACTTGTACAGCCGGTTGAAATCGGACAACCGTCTGAATGTAAACCTCAAAACCGATGTCCTTTCTTTTGGTTGGTATGCGGGGAAGGGCTTCTGGAATGTAAATGTCGGTTTACGTGCTGATGTAGGAGCATCTATTCCCCAGTCTATGTTTGAATACTTGCGTAGGGTAAATAATACAGAAGATATCAATGGTAGCTTCTCGAATATGAACTTCAATTTGAATGCTTATGCCGAAATCGGCTTGGGATATTCCCGTCAGATAACCGAGAAACTTTCTGTGGGTGGACGTGTGAAAGTGCTGTTGGGGATAGCACGTGCCGAAATGGCTGTTGACAATTTCGATATTTATGTGGATGACGCACTGACAAACGGTGATTATACGGAACTGAATCCTTATCAGACGTATGGTAGTGCCACGGTTAATGCACGTGTCTCCACGACAATGAAAGGTGGAGGCTTGAGTTTTGATGAAACTACGGGGCAGATTGATGGGTTCGATATAGACGGAAGCAATTTTGGCATAGCGGGTGCAGGATTCGGTATTGACCTGGGAGCCAGTTACAAGGTATGGGATAACTTGACCGTATCAGCGGCTGTACTTGATTTAGGATTCATTAAATGGAAAGAAGGCGAAACTACAGTAGCTGCACCTGCTAACGGCTCTTTTGAAGTGACAGGCAGCAATTATCAGGATTTTCTGGATGGAGACTTCTTGAGTATGGATCGTTTCAATTTTGTGCAAGACAAAGAGGCTGCAGAAGATACCAAGACTACGTTGGCGTCTACTATCCTGTTGGCAGGTGAGTATGGTTTGCTGGATAATAAGTTGAGTGTTGGTGCTATATATACCGCACGCTTTGCTGAACCTAAGACCTTGAATGAACTGACATTCTCGGCCACCTACCGGCCGAAAAACTGGTTTAATATTGCTGCCAGTTATTCTCCGATTCAGGCGGGAGGAAAGTCTTTTGGTCTTGCCTTGAAATTGGGAGCATTGTTCTTAGGTACTGACTATATGTATTTTGGGAATAGCTCGAAAGCGGTAAATGCCTTCATCGGGTTGTCTATTCCATTGGGAAAGAGCAGAGACTAGAAGATTCTTACGTAAGAATGTTTGTTCGTAATGTGTGTAGGGTGAAATGAATATACTTGCTTTGCTGTTGTAATATATATGCGTTGACAACTACAGATATATAAGCGTTATAAAATATATTAAAGAAAGACTCTCTTACAGAGAAGCAGCATATTTTGTCTTGTCTGTCTTTATTTTCAATGCTGCTCGGTAAGAGATGTCTTTCTTGTCTTTTTCAGATTTCCAGTGATTTTAGTTTTGTACCGTCAAGATGATAGAGAGTGATGACTCCATTTTCATAAGTGGCGAATGTGGGTTGATTCCCTCCTTTGGGGAAGGTTATAGAACCAGTATTGCATATTGTTATGCCATTTTGTTTTTCCAGTCGCCACAGATGGGTGTGCCCGTAGAACAAAGCATCATATTTCCCTTTAGGCAAACGGTTTTCATTGTATAGATGTCCGTGTGTCAGAAGCAGGAATTTTCCGTTGTCTGCTACTAAGGCATAGTCGGAAAGTATCGGAAAATCAAGTAGCATTTGGTCTACTTCCGAATCACAATTGCCTCGGACGGCAATGATTGACCCCGAAAAATGATTGAGGCATTCAGCAATGCCTTTAGGGTCCAGCCCTTCGGGAATCCTGTTGCGTGGACCATAGTTCAGTATGTCACCTAAGATGCAAAGTACGTCGCATTGGTTTGCGTCATAGAATTTCATTACTTGTTGCAGGCAGGGCAAAGAGCCGTGGATGTCGGATACGATTACATATTTCATAAAGTTGGTGTTAATAGTTTGTTATTCGCCTGCAAAAATAGAAAGAATTGGAGAATATTTCTCATTCTCTGGTGAATCCTTCATTCGATTCAAAAAAAAATCAATCTGTCTCTCTGTCCGTCAACATACGCTCCTGGTGTTTTATTGGTAGACTGTTGTTACTTTTTTTTACAGCATAAGTCTGCTTTTCGTCCGTTTGGACTTCTTTTTTGTGTATATAGTGATAAAAGCTGGAAATGAAGGTTTGTATAATATCTTGAATCTCTCTATATTTATAAAAATTATAAAAAGAGAAAGATATGATGAGCAGAAAATTTTTGTTTTTGGCAGTGTTTTCTATCCTAGGCTTATCGGCGTTTTCTCAAATGTCGGCCGATCGGATTTATTTCGGTGTAAAAGGAGGAATGGGGCTTTCGTGGGCTAAGTATTCCGAGTTGAAAAATCGTGACCCGAAAATGCTATTTGGTGGTGTAGGAGGGGTTTTTGCTGAATTTGAGTTCGGTGAGAACCGTTTGTTTTCTATCCGTCCAGAAGTGGACTGGCTTTCGCGAGGGACTAAAATCAGCGACAGTGATTTGGATTATAAATTGAAGGCGAAATATGTAGACGTGCGTCTGCCTTTGATTTTTAATTTTGGTGATTATCAAAGCGTACGTCCGTATGTGTATGTGGCTCCGGTTGTCGGCTTTGTGCGTGGCGGTGATATATCGCTCACCGAACATGGTATGGATTATAAAGTGGATGTTTCTGAAGCCAATATGGCAAACACTTATTTTGCCGGTGCAGTAGGAGCCGGAGTGAAAATACCCATTCATTTGAACGGAGGCAAACGTTTGCAGTTTGCTTTGGAAGCCAATTATCAGTATGGGTTTACCGATACCTACACTGATATGGAAAAGAGTGGAGAGGCTATTGCTGTTAATCGTTTCTGGTATGACATCCGTGGTAACCGGAAATTGCAGGGACTTGAGATAACCGCTTCGCTTTCTGTGCCGTTGAGTATCTTTAAACGGACACCTAAAAAGAAAGTCGTAGAACCTGTATATGTACCCGAACCGGTAGTAGTGGAAGAAAAACCGGTGGTGGAAGAAAAGCCTTGCTATACATTGGAGGAAATTATGGAATTGCTGGGTAAGGGCGAGTCTATTACAGGTAAGACCATTTGTGCGATAGACATCATTAATTTTGAATTTGATAAGAGTACCATCAAGAAAGAGTCGTATCCGTATCTTGACAAAATTGTGCGCTTGATGAAGAATACGCCGATTCATGTGGTTGTAAGAGGGCATACGGACAATGTTGGTGATGCCGATTACAATATGGAACTTTCGAAAAAACGTGCGGAGGCCGTTTACAATTATTTGTTGAAAGCGGGTGTAGAACCCAGTCATTTGTCGTATGAATATTACGGAATGACGCGTCCTATTTCGACCAATGATACTCCGGAAGGTCGTTTGATGAACCGTCGTGTAGAATTTGAAATTACCGAATAACATATAAGGAGGAAAGATTATGAAAAAGATAAATGCAATAATAAATAGCTTTGCGTTTTTATTGCTGGCTGTATTGATGTCTGCGTGTAATAAAGACGGCATTGAAACCATTGTGATAGAAGACGGACAGCCGAGCGTGGCACAAATGCTGATTGGTCGTTGGAATCCCACAGGAGGTGAAATGGCAAATCCCAGTACGGGGGAAGTGACAGAAGATATAAATATAAGTGATGTTCCATGGCTGGATTTTGGAGAAAACGGAATAGGTTCATGGGGTAATGGAGGAAGCGGAACCGGTGGAAGTGCCGGAGAAAGCTTCGATTGGAATGCAGATGAGGGGAGTGGACCCATTATCGGCGGTGGAAGCGGTTATGACGGTGAAGGTCCTTCTGTTACTTTGGGAGGCGAACGTTGGTATATCTTCCAGCTTACCGAGCGTATCTTGATCATTTACCGATTTTATGGCGATTATATTATCATTTATTATTATTATCGTGTAGGTGATTATAATGAGCCGGAACCTGAACCGACACCGGAACCGGGAACCGATTGTCCATATCAGCCACAGTTCTCTGACAATCAACTTATCGTACGAATAGAAAAGCATAATAATACTCCTTATTATCAAAGTGATGAAGTTTATCTTTATGGATATGATACTCACGGACGTATCGCTTCGTATGCTTATGGAGAAAATGAAAATAATATTTATTGGATATGGACTTATCGGTATGATGCAGAGAAAGTAACGGCTATGCTTGATGACCGTATGGTTTTTGAGGGTTATCTTAATAAAGATGGTTATATTACCGAAATGCGGACTGATGGTGAGGCTATTACGTGGTATGATTATGATGATGAAGGTCATCTTACGGGAGGAAAGACCATGAATGATTATATAGGTGTTGAGTATGATGCTAATTGGAATATGGTTTATGCCCATTATCCTTATTGGGCAACGGATTGGACTTATACCTATACAAATGATGATGTGAATTCAAATTCAGTAGATTTAAACAGAGTTTGTACATTCTCTGGTTTTAACTTAGATGCAACAGGAACAGATATGAATGGTGCATTTGCTCAGTTTGACTTTTTGGGTCGCCGTTCTCCATGTTTAGTAGAAACAGAGGAAAATGATATGGTTACAACTTCAAATAATATGTATAAGTTTGATTATGAAATGGTAAATGGTCGTGTAGATCAAATTATACGTTATCAGGGTAATAATATTTGCACCTACAAGATTTATTATGCGAATTAGTTCTCTCTTTCATGCATAGATTGTAGTTAATCCAAGGGAAGCGAGGTTGTTTGATAAGCAGCCTCGCTTTAGCTTTCTTATTCATTCTCCTCTTTCAGATCTTGCAGCTGCTGTTTTATATCATCTACAAAATCATTTGCCTGTTCCATAATATCATCGAATTGCTTTTTCAGTTCCTCATGATTGAACTCGGCAGCTTTGTCCGACATCTTTTCTGAGAATTTTTCCAGTTCTTTCCGTTGGTCTTCGGTCATGTTTTCCAGTACTTTTTTGCCTTTTTCATTGATGCTGCGGTATTCTTCGCCTACCCGTTTCCAGTCTTCTTCCGTATAGGTAGATGCATTTTTGAGAGTTTCTTCGGTCAGGTTTTTCATGTCGTTCACGTAATCTTGGGCACTGTAGCTGGTGCATGCGGTGAGGCATATACCGGCAAAGCCGATGGCAAGGGTAAGGTGAGATAGTTTTTTCATAAATAGAAGTTTTTTGATGTGAGTGAATACAAAGGTAAACAAATTCTTGAAATCTGGCGGATATTTTCTTTATTTTTGCAACAGATTCAGAAACCAAAATTGATACCCATGAAAAAACAGATTCTTATGTATGCATTGCTGGTGCTGTGCCTTTCGGTGTCGGCATCTTCCGGAAAACAATTGTTCAATAATGGCTGGCGTTTCCGTTTAGGTGATATCGCAGAAGCAAAAAACGAAGTATTTGATGACGGAGTGTGGAGGGAACTGACGCTTCCGCACGACTGGAGCATCGAAGGACGTTTTGACAAGGATGCACCAGCCGGTAATGATGGAGGCTATTTACCTGCCGGCATCGGATGGTACCGCAAGACGTTTGAACTACCCAAGGCTATTGAGGGCAGGAAATACCAACTTTATTTCGAAGGAATCTATATGAACTCGGAGGTCTATGTCAACGGGCAGCGTGCAGGCGGGCATCCGTATGGCTATTCTTCGTTTTTTGTAGATATTACATCGTATGTGAAAACGGGAAAGAATACGGTGGCGGTCAGAGTTGATAATTCGCAGCAGAAGAATTGCCGTTGGTATACAGGTTCGGGAATTTACCGTAATGTGTGGCTGGTTGAAAGTGAACTGGTGCACATCGCCAATTGGGGCATTCAGGTGACCACTCCCGACCTGCATACAGCCGTTATTAAGACTGACATTGAGAACGAAACGGATGAAAAGAGGACAGTTGAAGTAAAAACAGAAGTATCCGGACAGCATCAGACTGAAACAATTGTGCTGGAGCCGGGTGCGCGGATTGGCGTGACACATACCTTGGCATTATCCGATGCAAAGCCTTGGTCGCCCGATACCCCAAACTTGTATACTGCCCGCATCACCGTGACCGAAGAGGGGAAAACAGTGGATTGTAAAGAAGAACGCTTCGGTTTCCGTACTTTGGCCTATTCTGCTGTAAGAGGGTTTCGGCTGAACGGGAAACCTATCTTGTTGAATGGAGGATGCCTGCACCACGATAACGGCATTTTGGGAGCGGCTGCCTACGACCGTGCCGAATGGAGGAAAGCAGAGCTGATAAAACAGGCTGGTTTCAATGCCGTACGTACTTCACACAACATTCCTTCGGAAATTTTTCTTCATGCTTGCGACGAGTTGGGGCTGTTGGTTATCGATGAAGCTTTCGACGGTTGGCGTGATGCCAAAAATACGTATGATTATCATACGTTGTTTGACGAATGGTGGAAACGTGATATTGAAGCGATGGTGCTCCGCGACCGCAATCATCCCAGCATCTTCTGCTGGAGCATCGGTAATGAGGTCATTGAGCGGAAGAAGATAGAGGTCGTGACTACGGCACGCAAACTGGCAGGCCTTTGCCGCAAACTGGATCCGACACGTCCGGTGACATCGGCGCTTGCCGCATGGGACAAAGACTGGGAGATATACGACCCGTTGGCTGAAGCACACGATATTGTGGGGTATAATTATATGATACATAAATCAGAGGGAGATCATCAGCGTGTCCCTTCACGCATCATGATGCAGACCGAATCGTATCCCAACGATGCCTGGAAGAATTTCCGTAAAGTAAAAGACCATGCATACATTATCGGTGATTTTGTATGGACGGCGGTAGACTATATCGGTGAGTCGGGCATTGGACGCTGGTATTACGAAGGCGATGTGCCGGGTGAGCATTACCACCGTCCGCTTTATCCGTGGCATGCTGCTTATTGTGGCGATATCGACCTGACGGGACTGCGCAAACCTATCAGCCATTACCGCTCTATGTTGTGGAATGATGCGGGAGACGAGCATTTGTACATCGCCGTAAAAGAGCCTGATGGCTACAAAGGAAAAATACAGACTACGCAGTGGGGGACGTGGCCTACTTTTGCTTCATGGAATTGGGAAGGGCATGAAGGTAAACCGATAGAAGTGGAAGTATATTCACATTATCCTATGGTACGGCTCTACTTGAATGACCAACTGATAGAGGAAAAGCCGGTAGCGGAAATGAAAGCTGTATTTTCCTTGGCATATACACCGGGTGTGCTGAAAGCTGAAGGCATCCGCAATGGAGAAACAATTGAAACACAGACCTTGCGAACAGCAGGAAAACCTGTTGCTCTGCGCCTTACAGCGGACCGAAGTAAGCTCAATGCCGACGGGCAGGACCTTTCGTTTATAGTAATAGAGGCAATCGATGCGGAAGGGCAGACCGTACCGGTGGCTGATAACCGGTTATCGGTATCTGTCGAGGGGGCGGCTACGTTGCTTGCTTTAGGCAATGCCGACATCAAAGATGAAGACCCGTATTTCGATTCTACGCATCGCTTATGGAAAGGACGTGCATTGCTGGTGGTGCGTTCCAATAAGAAGAGCGGTAAAGCAAGCATACAGGTATCTGTCGGGGATATCGGCGGAAAGGATGTGAAGCAGCGTCTTTCTCTTTCGTTCAGGTGACGTTGAAGCATTGGGGGCAGCACACAGAGACTGGCATCATCCGTGTGCTGCCGGTTGGTATTGTTTATTATGAATGTCCACGGTTAGCCAATCCGGCTGAGTTGAAAACGCAGTATATATCCATAGGCGTATGCAGTATATATTCAAATGCGTATGCAGTATATATTCAACCGCGTATGCAGTATATATTCATTTTTCAGGACTATATATTGGCTGTGGGCGGACATTCATTTTGTCTTATTTGCATCAGAAAGGGTGGCAGGTTTGAACAATTGCTTTTTCAGCCATTCACGTACTGGCAGGTCATAGAGGCGGTAAGCTCCGTATGCTATCAGAATAGCAAGCAGGAAAGTGCTGACTGCAACGAATATGTGTGTGCCTGTGGGGGCATATTTGTGGCTGTTTGCCCATGCCATTTGCATATAAATAAGCGGGTAATGGGTGATGTATAGTGGAAAAGATATGTCGCCGAGGAACTTATTGATGCTTTCCGAGGTGCTTCCCTTTACGCTGCTTCCGGCGCCTATGGATACGATAAGCGGAAAGAAAACCAGGATACAGGCAGCTTCGTAAAGCCCGTTTGTCCAGCGTGCGTTTCCTTCCGGACCTAATCCCATCCAGGGCATGCACAGTAATACGACAATCATTGCCGAGCACCACCTTTGACAAATCCCCATGTCGACATACGGTCCCATCGGTCATCGTAAGCATACCCTATGACAAATCCCGACAAGACAAAAAAGAAGTCTACAGCAAGATAGCCGTGATTGATGGGCTGGCTGGTACCGCCGTGGTAATAGGTTTCAAACAAATGGTAGGCTACGACAAGCACAGCGGCTACACCGCGTAGTCCGTCCAGTATTTCGTAGCGTGGCTTAGAGGCAAGATATACATTGCTTTTCATGCGTAAAATATTTTAATTTGTGAAACTTACAGGAGGTAAGAAGTCAAGTAGAAGCCAACACCTTTTAGGCTGATAGCATAAGCAGTGCCATTGCCCTTTATTCTTCATTCTTTACTTTCTCTACCTTCTTGTAGTATATGCAAAGATAATGGATAATGCTTGTTTTCGATATTCCGCTATAAAAGTAAAGTCTTCATTAAAAAACTGTTTTGAATTTCTACAAAAAGTTTTTTCTCGTCTTGATGTGTTCGTTTTCGTGTGTGCTTTGGCAGTTTTTGGGGTCTTCAAAACTCATCCTAAATCAGCATACGATAAATTCAAAACAGTTCCTAAAAAAATATTTTATTTTTTGATATAATCTGTGAGGAAAGCGGAATACCTTTGCGGGAATTGTGCTAATTTTGTCAACGTATTAATAAAACGATAAGTATGAAACAAAGATTATGGATGCTGGCGGCGGGATGCCTGTTCGCACTCGCTGCCCAATCGCAAGAGACCGTTGCGGTAAACACAGGGAAAATCGTTTCGCCGGAAGTGGATACGGCGGCGCAGACAGTCACATTCCGCCTGTTGGCACCGGCGGCAAAAGAAGTGACGGTAGAAGCCGACTATTTCGGCAAGGTGCAGAAACAAACTCCGCTGGGGGCGGTAGAGATGCCTCTCCGTCAGGCGATGACGCGCGACACAGCAGGCGTGTGGACGCTGGAGACTCCGATGCCTGCGCCCGAATTGCACACGTATTGTTTCTACGTAGACGGGTTGCGGATGGTGGATCCCAGCAACGTATATATGCTCCGCGACATAGCCACGTATACCAATTATTTTCTGGTCGACGGTGAGCTGTCTGCCAACTATTTTGTGCGCGAAGTGCCTCACGGCACGGTGTCGAAGGTGTGGTATCCCAGTCCGAAGCTGGGGATGGAGCGCCGCCGCATGACGGTCTATACTCCGGCAGGTTACGAGGACGGTACGGAGCGTTATCCTGTGCTCTACCTGCTTCACGGTGCCGGGGGCGACGAGAATGCGTGGAGCGAACTGGGGCGTGCCGTGCAGATACTCGACAACCTGATAGCGCAAGGCAAGGCGAAACCGATGATTGTGGTGATGCCGAACGGGAACGGCGGGCAGGAAGCTGCTCCGGGCGAGTACCCGAACAGCATGTACAAGCCTTCGTTTATGAATCCGAAGACGATGGAAGGTTCGTTCGAGGTGGCATTTCCCGATATCGTGTCGTATGTGGAGTCGCATTACCGCACGGTGAACGACAAGGCGCACCGTGCCATTGCGGGCCTGTCGATGGGCGGATTCCATTCGCTTTACATCTCTGCCAACTATCCCGACCTGTTCGATTATGTAGGTTTGTTTTCGGCAGCCGTCAACCGTGAGGCAAAGGGAGACAATGCTTTTGTCTATGCCGACCTTGACACGAAGCTTGCCCGCCAGTTTGCCGAGGCTCCGAAACTGTATTTCATCGCCATCGGAACTGCCGATTTCCTGTATCAGGACAATGTGGGGCTCCGCAAACGGTTCGATGCCCAGGGCTACCGTTATGAGTACATGGAAACGGACGGCGGGCATATCTGGAGCAACTGGCGCAAGTACCTGAATCATTTCTTGCCGGAGCTGTTCCGGTAGTTTTTTACCACAGATTACACAGATTTTCAATTAAAATTATTTGAATATCCGCAAACAGCCAATGTAGGGGCGTATCGCATACGCCCCTACAGGTTGATTGGCAAGATGCGGGCATTCATATAAAATTATTTTAATCTGTGTAATCTGTGGTGAAAGACAACCTACACGCGGTCGGCTTCCACGTATCCGTGCATCACGGCGTAGATGGCGAGGGCGGACACCGACTTGATGCCCAGCTTTTCGGTAATGTTCTTGCGGTGCGAGATGACCGTGGTGAGGCTGATGTTGAGCCGTTCGGCTATTTCCTTGTTGATGCAGCCTTTGGTAAGGAGCACCAGCACTTCGATTTCGCGGGGCGAAAGGTCGTGCGCGGTGGCGTGCAGGGGAGGTAAGGAGTGATGCCCGTACTGGCGCAGGCGCACGATGGCTTTCAGCAGTTCGTCTTGTGCAAGGGTGCAGTTCAGCGTGGGTACGCCGTTCAGCTGCGGATGTTCCCCGTTCGAAAGCACGATGGTTTTCGGTTGCCGTTCAAGGAAGAATGCGGTATGCATGAAGTAGATTTGTGCCGACACGAAGTAGTGGGCATACATGTCGGGCGTGTCGTCTATCAGTTGTCCGAAAGACGAGAACATACGGATTACGGCATTGGGTATCAGCTCTTCGAGAATGGTTCGCAATCCGAGTGCAGCCAGCGTGTTTTGTTCGAGGATGGCAATTTCAGGTGTATGTGGCATGGTATGCGTTTTTTTTCACCACAGATTACACAGATTAAATTCATTCATTTTTTCTGTGTATTCTGTGGTGAATTATTTCTAAATCTGTGTAATCTGTGGTGAAAGATGGAGGTAGGCAGCGGCAGCTTCGGCACACCGCTCTCCGTCGATGCCTGCCGAGACGATGCCGCCTGCATAGCCTGCCCCTTCTCCGCAGGGGAAAAGGCCCTTTACGGTTACGTGCTGGAGCGTTTCGGCATCACGCACGATGCGTACGGGGGCGGAAGTGCGGGTCTCTACGGCTATCATCACGGCATCGTTGGTAAGGAAGCCGCGCGAACTTTTCCCGAAAAGCTGGAAACCTTTGCTCAGGCGGTCTCCGATAAACCTCGGGAGCCAGAAGTGCAGGGGCGACGAAATCAGTCCGGGGCTGTACGACGTGGGGGGCAGGTCGAAGCTCAGTTTCTTGCGGGTAAAGTCTGCCATCCGTTGTGCGGGAGCCGTCTGCCGCATGTTTCCCTGTTGCCAGCAGATTTGTTCCAGCTTTTCCTGGAAACGCATCATCGCCAGCGGGTGTACTGTTCCTTCTTCCGTCTTTGCCTGTGCTATCAGGGTTTCGGTCTGTGCTTCCGCCGAGTTGGGGAAAGCTTCGCATGCCTGCAGTTGCAGGTCGGGATGGGCGAGGTCTTCCGTGCGGAGTTCCACCACCATCCCCGAGTTGCTCCATTTCGTACCCCGGTTGCTGGGGCTCATTCCGTTCACCACTATCTGGTGCGGACCGCTTGCCGCCGGCACCACGAATCCTCCGGGGCACATGCAGAAGCTGTATACGCCCCGTCCGTCTACCTGTTGCACGAAGCTGTATTCCGCCGCGGGCAGGTATTTTCCCCGTCCCGCCTTGTTGTGGTATTGGATTTGGTCGATGAGCATCGACGGGTGTTCCAACCTTACTCCTACAGCTATGCCTTTCGGCTCGATGTGTACGTCGTGGGTATAAAGCCAGCGGTACACGTCGCGTGCCGAATGTCCTGTGGCAAGGATGACGGGGCCGCGGAACGTCTTGCCCGTATTCGTTTCGATGCCCGCCACTTCATTGTGTTCGATGATGAGCGCGTCCATGCGTGTCTGGAAGTGCACCTCCCCTCCGCAGGCAAGGATGGTGTTGCGCATGTTCTCGATGACGCGCGGCAGTTTGTCCGTCCCGATGTGCGGGTGTGCGTCGATGAGGATGGAGGTGTCCGCTCCGTGCTGGCAGAACACGTTCAGTATCTTTTCCACGTTTCCCCGCTTCTTGCTCCGGGTATAGAGCTTTCCGTCCGAGTAGGCACCTGCTCCGCCTTCGCCGAAGCTGTAGTTCGATTCGGCGTCCACTTTGTGCTCACGGCTGATGCGTGCCAGGTCTTCCTTGCGTTCGCGTACGTTTTTCCCCCGTTCTACCACGATGGGACGCAGCCCCAGTTCTATCAGTTTCAGTGCCGCGAACAGTCCTCCCGGTCCGGCTCCCACGACGATGACGGCAGGTTTCCCCTCCACGTTGCGGTATTCAGTATGTGTAAAAGCTTCTTCTTCGGGCATTTCGTTGATGAACACCCGTACTTTCAGGTTGACGAAAATGGTTCGTTGGCGTGCGTCGATGCTCCGTTTCAGTATGCGTATCGCCTTGATGGTCCGTGCGTCCAGCCCCTTCTCCCGGCTGATGTATTGCTTGATGTTGTCATCGCTTGCTGCCTGTTCGGGCAGTACTCGTAATTGAAGTTCTTGTATCATAGGTTTGTTGTTTTTTCGCTTGTAAGTTTTTTGAAACGCAGATTTTCACAGATTGACGCAGATTATGATTTTATTGTACATATCTTCTTATTCCGTTTTGCAAGTTAGTATTGAAGAAATTTATCAGTAGATCTAAGTGTATTCCGCTTAGTCTTAGGTAAGTCAAAATCTGGGCGGTATGAATAGGTAAAAGTTTTTCTACTGTTTTTAGTTCAACAATGATTTTCCTTTCTACCATAATGTCTATCCTGTATCCGCAATCGATATGTGTATTATCGTAAATGACCGGAAGTTCTTTTTGGTTTTCAAATTTGATGCCGAGTTTGCCCAGTTCATAACATAAGCAAGCTTCGTATGTGCTTTCTAATAATCCAGGACCTAATTCTTTGTGGACTTTATAGGCGCATCCGATAATTTGATATGCCAATTCGTTTGTTTCTTTGTCAATATATACCATAGCTAAAAATATAATTTGCGTTAATCTGCGAAAATCTGCGTTTTAAAGCATCTTTTTGTGGTGAAGAGAAACACATCATCCGAAGAGTTCCCGGAAGGCTTCTTCTACCTTCCTCACCGGTACCAGTTCGATTTTGATTTTCTTCCGGTCCAGACCTTGCAGATTATGTTTGGGGATGAGCATGCGCTTGAAGCCCAGTTTTTCCGCTTCGCCGATGCGCTGCTCGATGCGGTTCACCGGACGGATTTCACCGCTCAGGCCCACTTCGCCCGCCATGCACACGCCGGTTTCTATTTCCGTGTCCATATTGCTCGAAAGGATGGCGCTGATGACCGCCAGGTCGATGGCAGGGTCGTTCACTTTCAGTCCTCCGGCTATGTTGAGGAACACGTCCTTCTGCGCCAGCTTGAAGCCTACCCGTTTCTCCAGCACGGCGAGCAGCATGTTCATCCGCCGCAGGTCGAATCCAGTGGCGGAACGCTGGGGCATGCCATAGGCTGCCGTGCTCACCAGTGCCTGCACTTCGATGAGGAACGGGCGTATGCCTTCTACGGCGCAGGCGATAGCCACTCCGCTCATTCCCTCGTGGTCTTGCGTGAGCAACAGTTCCGACGGGTTGCTCACTTGCCTCAGCCCGTCCTGCCTCATCTCGTAGATGCCCAGCTCCGCCGTGCTCCCGAAGCGGTTCTTGATGCTCCGCAGGATGCGGTACATGTAGTGCTGGTCGCCCTCGAACTGCAGTACCGTGTCTACGATGTGTTCCAGCACCTTCGGTCCGGCGATGCTTCCTTCCTTGTTGATATGTCCGATGAGGATGACGGGCGTGCCTGTCTCTTTGGCGAACTTGAGGATGGCTGCCGAACATTCGCGTACTTGCACGATGCTTCCCGGCGAAGAATCGATGGTTTCGGTCGAAATGGTCTGTATGGAGTCGATGATGACCAGGGCGGGAGCTGTGTTCTTGATGTGGGTGAAGATTTGTTCCAATGACGTTTCGCAGGCTATCAGCAGCTGCGTCGTTTCGGGATGCGGGATGCGGTCGGCACGCAGTTTCAGTTGGCGGGCACTCTCTTCGCCCGAGATGTAAAGCACTTTCAGGCCGGGCAGGCGCAATACCGTCTGAAGGATAAGCGTTGACTTGCCGATGCCCGGCTCGCCTCCTATCAGGGTGAGCGAGCCTTCTACCAGCCCGCCTCCCAGTACCCGGTTCAGCTCGTCATCTCCCATGTCGATGCGCAACTCTTCGCTCGAAGTGATTTCGTGCAGTTGTTGTGGTTTCGAGCGTACGCTTTCGATGCCGTGCGCCGCGTGTTTTGCCACCGGTGTTTCCTTGCGTACCACCTCTTCCGTAAATGTGTTCCATTGTCCGCACGAAGGGCATTTGCCTGCCCATTTGGGCGATTCGTATCCGCAATGGGTGCATACATACACCGTTTTTTCTTTAGCCATATCTTTCCCTTTTCTGTTTCTTTCGGCAAACTTAGGCAAAAATCTGCGAAATTCATGTGTTGAAGAGGTGAAAAAATATGTCGGGTAAGGAATGGGGGACTTCCTTACCCTCTTTGTCTTTATTCTTCCCGTGAGCGATAATCGAATTCAGTCGACTTCTCGCCGCTATATGATTGCCAGATCAGTTTCAGTTTGACAGTATTGCCTTGGGTGTCGGGCAGTGCATCGAGTCTGAATGCCACCATTCCGTCTCCTTGTTCTCCGTAAGTGTCCCCATATGCATTGTGGCGTAGTTCCACTTCATACGGGTTTTCTGGATTATTTGTCGGCAGGAGGCTGACCATGTGTTTGGTTCCACCGTTGCCGAATACCGTCCTGAAATGTAGTGTGAGGTATCCGTCTTCGGCTATGTTCACCCAATCGCGTACGATTTCGATAGGGTCGGTGCCGTACACCGAGTCATTTTTTTCTCCCAGATCGGTTGCCATTGGTTTGGTCAAGACACTGTCCATCCAATAGACTGTGACGGCTTGGTCGTATTTGCCGGCAGATTCTTCCGAAAAATCAAAGTTCATCAGTGCTCTTACTTCCTTGTCGCCGAATGGAGATGTAGCGATGTTGACCGGAAGTACGGTTGTGCTGTCGTCCAATTGCAGGTAGAATGTGCCGTCGGTATCTGTTTTGGCAGTAACGATTGCACCGTTGTAGGCTGTGTAGTAATTGTCATCATCGTCCAGGCACGATGAAAAAGCGAGTGTGCCGCCCATTGCTGTGGCTAGCAGTAACGTCTTGGTCCATTTGTTCATTGCATTCATATTCGTAGGTTCTAATGTGTTACTTTTGTCTATGAAATGCAAGGTAAGCATAAATCATGCATCTTTAGATGTTAAAAATATTGAAACAAATAATGGGCACTTATTTAATGAATATTCTCATTTTTCCCAATAGCCATGTAAGGGCTGACTCCGTCCCTACATAGTACATGGGATGTTTGTAGGATTCATAAAAACTTATCCTAAATCATTGTACGACAAATTCAAAACAGTTGCTTATTCAAAAAAGTTCTTTCCATAAATGCACAAGTGCAGAAACAGGGTGATAAAGTAACATCTTTGGTCCGGCGTAGCGCATGACGGTTCGCATCTGCCCGCGCATCCGAGGGCTGTAACAATGTATGGGGCATTGCTTGCAGGTGGGTTTCTGTTCGCCGTAGCGGCAATGCGAGAGGCGGGCATGGGCATATTCCAAAAGTGCCTGGCAGGCGGGGCAGAGCGTGGCGTTTCCTTCTTTATGGCGGCAATAGAGCCTGATCATTTGCGTTACTACGCGCTTCTCTCGTTCGATGTGTGAGGGGGTGCGGCTCATGGTTTTGATGATGATTTCTTTGATTTGGTATCCGGAAAAGTGTGAATTTTGAAAAGCGAAGATAACGAAAAGCCCGGAAAGCTCAAAATGCTTTTGGGAAAGAGATGTGATTTTACGGCATTTTAAATATTTTATACTTACAGATTGCGCGTTTCGTTATGAATGTCTTACATTTGGGGTGCATTTCCGTAAGGGAAGGCATCAGATTTAACTAACTAACAGATAAGACGGTATGAAACAAATTAAATGTATTGGAATCTTGACTTCGGGAGGTGATGCTTCGGGCATGAATGCGGCTATCCGTGCGGTGACACGCAGCGCTATTTTCAACGGGTATACGGTGAAAGGCATTTACCGAGGTTATGAAGGTTTGATTCGGAATGAAATCAAGGAGTTTACCACGCAGGATGTAAGCAGCATTATCCAGCGTGGAGGTACGATATTGAAAACGGCACGTTCGAAGGACTTCATGACTCCGGAAGGCCGTAAGGTGGCGTATGATAACATGGTGGCGGCAGGCATCGATGCGTTGATTGTCATCGGCGGGAACGGTTCGTTGACGGGTGCGCTGACTTTTGCGCAAGAGTTTAATGTGCCGTGTATCGGTTTGCCCGGAACGATTGACAATGACTTGTACGGAACCGACTCGACCATCGGTTATGACACGGCACTGAATACCATCGTGGAATGTGTGGACAAGATACGTGACACCGCGACTTCGCACGACCGCATCTTCTTTGTGGAAGTGATGGGGCGTGACGCCGGATTCCTTGCCCAGAACAGTGCGATAGCTTCGGGAGCCGAAGCTGCCATTATCCCGGAAGACCAGACCGACGTAGACCAGCTGGAGCAGTTTATCGGGCGCGGCTTCCGCAAGTCGAAGAACAGCAGTATCGTGATTGTGTCCGAATCGCCTAAGGACGGAGGAGCCATGCACTATGCCGAGCGTGTGAAGAAAGAATATCCGCAATACGACGTGCGTGTCACCATTTTGGGGCACTTGCAGCGGGGAGGTTCTCCGAGCGCGTACGACCGTATTTTGGCAAGCCGCCTGGGGGTAGGTGCTATCGAGGCGCTGAAAGAAGACCAGCGGAACGTGATGATAGGTATCCGCAATGATAAGGTGGTGTATGTGCCTTTCTCGGAAGCCATCAAGAAAGACAAGCCGCTCGACAAGTCGCTTATTCAGGTGCTTGACGAGTTGTCTATTTAAGCTTTTAGGGACTAGGAACCAGTTGACTAGGTACTAGGTTTTAAATAGTTTTACTAAGGTATTCAGAACCTAGTCCCTAGTCAACTGGTTCCTAGTTACCTAAAAAAGACAGCAATTCTTCGGGTGTATCGGCGATGAATGCCGGATGGTAGGCTTCCAGTTCGGTGCGCGGACGGAACCCCCAACTTACACCAATGGTTTCTGTTCCGGCATTGATGCCCGTCTGCATGTCTACGCCTGAATCTCCGATGTAAGCTGTGTCTTGAGGAGATACTCCTGCAGCCTGCATGATTTCGAATACTACGGCAGGGTCAGGTTTGGCCGGCACGCCTTCCCGTTGTCCGAAAATACGGACAAAAGAGAGGGTAGGGAAGTATTGGGTGATAAGCTTGGTGGTGGCTTCCTGGTATTTGTTCGATGCTACGGCAAGCTGGCATCCTTTAGCCTGGAGAGTTTCCAATACGTGTGTGATTCCTGCGTATGGCAGGCTCAGGTCGGCATTGTGCTTATTATAATAAGGTATAAAAACGGAACGGATTTTCATGATATTCGTTTCGTTTCGTTCTGTTTCGGGTAAAGCCCGTTCGAAAAGTTTGTTGATGCCGTTGCCTACGAAGAACCGGTAAGCGTCTGTCTCGTGAATGGGATAACCATAAGTGGCAAGTGCATGGTTAGTGGCTCCAGCCAGGTCGGCTATGGTGTCGAGTAAAGTGCCGTCAAGGTCGAATATAATCAGTTTTTTCATTTCCATGTCATTTTTTGTGTTTCTGCCTGCAAAGATACGATAATTGGCAGAAAAAATGGCATGTCTTCATCGGATAAACAGAAAAGTAACATCATATACATCATATTGTAATATGAAAAGGAGACTTTTGGGAAGTTTAAAAAAATGACGATTATGAATATAGGTACTCCTTTTTCTGAAAATTATGTGTTGGAATGCACAGCCGATGGCGGTTATTATGCTTATCTGTCAGACTATGACCAATGCTGTGCTTACGGCGAGACAGAAGATGACGCGCTTGAAAATCTGATGGAAGTGGCCGAAGAATATTTCCGGGAAATATCCTTGATATACACGCTGGAAGATGTAAGTTGATAAATTATTTTAGTTTTATCTTTTGGATTGTAATAAAAAAGTACTTTCTTTGTATTGATTTAAATCGGACTATATGATGAACATAAGACCTCATTACCGTACGGTAGTGCTTTCGGATATCCATTTGGGTACTTCTCATTCGAAAGTGAATCAGGTGAGTGATTTTTTGAGTGCGGTAGATTGCGACCGTCTTATCCTGAACGGCGATATTATCGATGGCTGGAGTCTGCAGAAGTCGGGTGTGCGGAAATGGAAAGCCGAACATACGCGTTTTTTCAAGATTCTGATGAAGATGATGGAGAATTGGGGGACGGAGATTGTATATGTGAGGGGCAATCACGATGATTTTCTGGAGAGTCTTATCCCCTTGCAGTTTGCCAACCTGACCCTTGTGAAAGACTATGTGCTGGAAAGCAACGGCAAGCATTATTTCGTAACCCATGGGGATGTGTTCGACAAAGTGACATCGGGGATGAAATGGCTGGCGAAGCTGGGTGACATCGGCTATACCTTGTTGCTGGAGATGAACAGTCTTTACAATAAGTACCGCATCAGGCGGGGTAAGCCTTATTACTCGTTGTCGCAGGCTATCAAGCAAAAAGTCAAGCAGGCCGTGAATTATATATCCGATTTCGAAACGGTGCTGGTGGATTTTGCACGCAACCGGAAATGCGATGGGGTGATTTGCGGGCATATTCACCATCCGGAGAACCGGATGATAGATGGCATCCATTACCTGAATTCGGGCGACTGGGTAGAGACGATGTCTGCCTTGACCGAAGACAAGGAAGGCAATTGGAATGTGGTTTATTACACGGAGATGGTTAAACAGAAGGAAATGGAAGAAAAAAAGTCCGTATTATCAATTATACCTGTAGCATCATGAGAGTATTATTCGTAGTCCAAGGAGAGGGAAGGGGACACTTGACTCAAGCGATTTCGCTGGAAAAACTGTTACGTGAGAACGGCCACGATGTGGTGGAAGTGCTGGTAGGCAAGAGTGAGTCACGCCGTTTGCCGGGGTTTTTCATTCGGAACATTCAGGCACCTATCAAACATATTATCAGCCCCAATTTTCTGCCTACGCGCGCCAACAGGCGTGCCAATCTGAGCCGGAGTTTTATGTACAGCTTGCTGAAATTGCCCGAATACTATGAAAGTATGTGCTACGTCAACCGGCGTATCCGTGAAACGGGAGCCGACCTGGTCATCAATTTTTACGAACTGATGACGGGGCTTACTTATTTCTTCTTCCGCCCGTCTGTTCCGATGGTATGTATCGGACATCAGTATCTGTTCCTGCATAAGGATTTCCGGATGCCGAGAAAGAACCGGTGCAGTTCGTTTCTGATGAACCTCTTCACCCGTCTCACTTCGTTAGGTGCATCGCGCAGGCTGGCACTTTCGTTTCGTGCGATGAAAGACGATGAGAAGCATCGTATCAGCATCATTCCTCCCCTGTTGCGTCAGGAAGTGTTCGAGCAGGAGCCGGTGAAAGGCGATTATATTCACGGGTATATGGTCAATTCTGGATTTTCTGATTATGTGCGCCGCTGGCACGAAGAACATCCTCAGGTACCTTTGCGCTTCTTTTGGGACCATTGGGAAGAAGAACCGGTGAAAAAGATAGACGAAACCTTGTCGTTTTATCAGTTGGACGACCGGGAGTTCCTGCGCCAGATGGCAGGTTGCAAGGCATACGCCAGTACGGCAGGTTTCGAGTCGATATGCGAGGCGATGTATCTGGGTAAGCCTATCCTGATGGTACCGGCACATATCGAGCAGGAGTGCAATGCGTACGATGCCACTTTGGACGGAAGTGGGATTGTAGACGAAGGATTCAACCTGGACAAGCTGTTGGCATTTGCCGGGACTTACCAGCCTGACCCGACGTTCGGGACATGGGTGCGCTCTTCGCGTTACATCATCCTGAACGAATTGGAAAAACATATCTCGCACGATTACATGCAAGGAATGTATATGGTGGAGGAGTATGTGTGAGGACTTGTCGCCTTTTTTTTGAGCTGATTAGAATTATTTAGGGATTCTTTTTGGTTTTGCAATCGTAATGTAACAAGAATTGTCTTTCTTTGCAGAAAAATGTTTAGTTATGTTACAGAAGAAAAAGAAGTTCCCCTATTTGGATCGGGATATTAGTTGGATGTTCTTTAATCGGCGTATTCTGCAGGAAGCATGCCGTCCGCATGTGCCTTTGTTGGAGCGTATGTCTTTCTTAGGCATTTATTCGAATAATCTGGATGAGTTTTTCCGTGTGCGCATGGCTTCGCAGAGCCGGATAGCCGAATGTGCGGATAAGTCGGCGGCTTCGGAAAGCGAACATGCTAAGAAACTTATCAAGCAGATATCCCGCCTCAATTCGCGTTATGTGAAGGAGTATGGCGAAGCTGTGGTAGGCATTACCGAAGAGTTGCGCAAAGAAAATATCTTCCTGCTTTCCGATACCGAAATATCTCCCGAACAGAAGGCATTCATATATTCTTTTTATAAGTCGAAGTTGAGCGGCCAGGTTATTCCGATTTGGTTTTCGGAGGTGCGTTCGCTCGATTTCGGAAACGATGAAAACATTTACCTCGCCGTAAAGGTGAGCAAAGAGGAAAGCACACGGGTGGCAGATTATGCATTCCTGGAACTGCCGGTAAGCGTATGCGGGCGGTTTGTCCGTCTTCCTAACGAAGGCGAGAAGCGTTATCTGATGTATTTGGACGATGTGATCCGGTGCTGCCTCCCTCTGGTGTTCGAGGGATTGGGATATACTCATTTCGAGGCTTATACTTACAAGTTTACCCGTGATGCGGAAATGGAAATCGACAACGATGCCAATAGCGGTACCTTGCAGAAGATATTGAAAGGGGTGAAGAGCCGTAAGCACGGCGAGCCTTTGCGTGTGCTTTACGATAGCAGTATGCCGAAGGACCTGCTGAAACGCGTGCTGAAAAAACTGGATGTGGACAAGAACGATACGGTGATGGCAAGCGGACGTTATCAGAACCATAAGGATTTTATGCGTTTTCCCGATTGCGACCGTGCCGACCTGAAATATCCCGCATGGCCTTGTATCTTGCGTAAGAGCCTGGACGGTCCGGATAGCCTGCTTCAGAAAATACAGAAGAAAGACCGTTTTATCCATGTGCCTTATCATAGCTTTGATTCGTTTATCCGTGTGTTGCAGGAAGCTGCCGTAAGCAAGCAGGTGACCAGTGTAAAGATTACCCTTTACCGTCTGGCAAAAGAGTCGAAAGTGGTAAAGGCGTTGATAGCTGCCGCACGCAACGGAAAGAAGGTGACCGTAGTCATCGAGTTGCTGGCACGTTTTGACGAGGCTTCCAATGTCAACTGGTCGAAGAAGATGCAGGATGCGGGTATCCGCGTTATTTTTGGTGTGGAGGGCTTGAAAGTGCATTCCAAGATTACCCACATCGGGATGAAGACCGGTCCGGACATCGCTTGCATCAGCACCGGAAACTTCCACGAGGGTAACGCCCGTATGTACACCGATTGTATGTTGATGACGGCTTCGCCCAGGCTGGTGAAGGACGTGAATGCCGTATTCGACTTTATCGAGCGTCCGTATGTTCCAATTAAGTTCAAGGAATTGCTGGTTTCGCCCAATGAGATGAAAAACAAGTTCATCGCTTTGATTCGTGATGAAATCAAGAACAAGAAAGCGGGAAAGCCGGCTTATATCAAAATCAAGGTCAATCACATTACCGACCCTATGATGGTGGACAAACTGTATGAAGCTTCTCAAGCCGGTGTAGATATCGATTTGGTGGTGCGGGGCAATTGCTCGCTGGTCACCGATGTGCCCGGAGTGAGTGATCATATACGAATTAACGCAATTATTGACCGTTATTTGGAACATTCTCGTATCTTTGTATTCGCTGCGGGCGGTACGGAGAAAGTGTTCATCGGCTCGGCCGACTGGATGCCCCGTAACCTGGATAATCGGGTAGAAGTGGTGACACCTGTTTACGACCCCGATATCAAAGAGGAAATGAAGCGTATCGTGGAGTATGGACTGAAGGATACGCTTCAGGGACGTATTGTCGATGGTACGGGCGATAATGAGTTTCACGCCATTGTCGACGAACAACCTTTCCGTTCGCAAGAAGCATTGTATAATTACTATGTAGCTAAAAACGAGAAAGAAGAATGACAGAGATGAATTATGCGGCAATCGACATCGGTTCGAATGCCGCCCGTTTGCTGGTGAAACGGATTGAAGAAAATGAGGGACAGGCGAAGTTCACGAAGGAATTGCTGCTGCGTGTGCCTCTCCGCCTGGGTTTTGATGTGTTCGGCAAGGGAAAGATTTCGGAAAAGCGTGAAAAGAACATGATGCGCCTGATGAAATCGTATGCCTATCTGATGAAGATTTACGATGTGCAGAAGTACCGCGCGTGTGCCACTTCGGCGATGCGCGATGCCAAGAACGGTATGGACATCATCAAGGAAATCGAGAAGAAAACCGGTATTCACATTGAGATTATCGGCGGACAGGAAGAGGCGCAAATCGTCTATAACAACCACATTGAATATATGAAAGACCGCACGGGCAATTACCTGTATGTGGATGTAGGAGGCGGCTCTACCGAAATCAACCTGCTTTCGCAAGGAGAATTGCAGTGCAGCCGTTCGTACAACATCGGTACCGTGCGTTTGCTGAACAAGGCGGTAAAGGAAAGCGAGTGGACGCGCCTGAAAGAGGATATGGCGGAACTTGCCCGCCAATATCCCGATACCAACATCATCGGTTCGGGAGGAAACATCAACAAGCTTTACCGGCTGGCGGAGAAGAAAGACAAGAAAGCCCAGCGGATGACGGTAGAAACCCTGCGTGGCTTGTACGACGAATTGAGTGTCTTGTCGGTGGAAGAGCGTATGGATAAGTTTAGCCTGAAGCCCGACCGTGCAGATGTTATCGTGCCTGCAGGCAACATCTTCCTGACCATAGCCGATATCTTAGGCTCCTCATATATCTATGTGCCAACCATTGGTCTTGCCGACGGTATCATCGATGGACTTTATGCCGGAAGCAAGGAAGAGCGCGAACACGGGAAATCATTGAAGTCGCTCGATGCGGAAAAATGAGGCTTTTTTTAATGAAGAATGAAGAATTAAGAATGAAGAATTTTCATCCAGCGTGACGAGTTCTTCATTCTTAATTCTTCATTCTTCATTTAATGCTTTTTAATCGTAATCAGCATTACGCCGTTCTTACCTTTTTCCCCGTAGGGAGCAATCTTTTCAGGGTCTTTTATGATTTCTACTTTTTCAATTGTATTCGGGTCAATCGTGAACAAGTCTTTTGTAGGAAATTCTTTTCCATCCACAAGAATTAATACACCGTTTTCGTTGAAAACGATTTTCGTACTATCTGTCTTTTCTTCATTATCTGCATTGAACATGATAGGAACGGTGTATTTCACGGCTACGGCTTTCCCGTCCTGCATGCCCGGTTGCCATTGGGGCATACCTTGAAGTACACGGATGGCTTCGGCATCCATGCTGGGGTAAACACTGCGTATGATTTCCACATCGGCTATGCTTCCGTCTTCTTGTACGGTAAACCGTGCTATCACCCTGCCCGATTTCTTTGCTTGCTTAGCATCTTCGGGATAGCGCAGGTTCGCGCTGATGTATTTCATCAATTCGCTTGGACCGCCCGGGAACTGGGGCATCTGTTCTACCGCCGTATAAGGTTCTTCCTCATTGTCCGGATTGTTTTTGTCCCCCACGATGACTATCGTTTGGGGCTTTCCTTTAAGTGTATCGGTTTTTTCGATACTTTCACTTGTTACGGCATCGGATATTGCCGGAAATTCCGTAACTTTGACACGTGAAATCTCATTCAGCGGTTTCGAGATTTCGGGACGGGCAAAAGCGGCTACAGCTACTGCAGCCAGCGGAAGTACGTAGAGGTACTTGGCGCGTGCCCACGGGTTCGATTTTTTTCTCATCATCATAGTGATACGTTTTTTAAGTGAACTGTGATTTAAGCTGTTGGCGAGAGAGTAGAGCCTTGAGCCAACGGCTTTCTTTATTAATAACAATTGATATTCCTTGGCGTTGACGCCGGATGCCAGTACGGCTTCGTCGGCTTCGTATTCGTGGATGTTCTGCAATTCTTGCTTCACCAGCCATGCCGCCGGATTGAACCACTGCACAACGATGCACGCTTGGGCAAGCAGCAGGTCCCACGAGTGCCGGAGGCGGATGTGGGCTTGCTCGTGTGCCACTATCGCCCTGTTGTCTTCTTTCAGGTCTGTGTCCGGCATCACGATGTAATGCATCCAGCTGAACGGGGCGATTTTCCCCGGATAACGTACCAGGATGCTCCCGTCTGCCAGCCTTTCTTTCCGGTTCCTGCGGATGACGGTACATATCCGCCCGATTCCGATAAGGCTCTTGATGCAGCAGCAGAAAGCTCCTATCAGGTAAATGCTTACCATTGCTTCTTGCCATCCGAACCGGGAAACCGTTTCCGCGGCTTCTGTTCCTGCACGAAGTTCAGCCAGCATCAGCAGGCTTTCCAAGTCCGATACGGTCTGGTTCAATGCCGTAGGTTCGCTGATGGCAATCTTTACCGCAGGCAGGAGGCACGACAAGACCAATATGCCAAGCAATGCCAGCCGGTTGAACCGATGAAACGTTTCCTTGCTCAGCAATACCTTATAAAAAAGGTAGAACAAAGCCAGGCAGACCGATGCTTTCAGTATATAGATAAAAAATAGTCCCATATCTTTTTGAGTTTTTAAGTTTTTGAGTTCTTAAGTTTTTAAGTATGTCCGCAGATAGCCAATGTAGGGGCGTATCGCATACGCCCTGAAAAACATCCACGTGGATTAGTTGATGCATTCGGGCGTATGCGATACGCCCCTACAGGCAATTTGGCAAAATGAGGACATTCATATTGAGTTTTTAAGTTTGTTGGTTTTTAAGTTCTTGAGTTTATCTTTTAGTAATTCAATAACTCCAAACTGACAAACTCAAAAACTCAAAAACTAAAAAACTCAAAAACTCAAAAACTAACACAACCTTATTTCCCTTCCTCCACTTGCTTGATAAGCTCTTTCAGCTCCTCTATCGAAATCTCCTCTTCCTTTACCAGCGAAGAGACCACCCCTAAGTAGGAATTGTTGAAATACTTGCTGATGACGCTTTTCAGCGTCCCGCGCTTGAACTCGTCTTTCGACACGGCGGCACGGTATTGGTACGTATTGCCGAATGCCGTATGCGCCAGATAGCCTTTCTCTTCCAGTCCGCGCACAATGGTGGAAAGCGTATTGAAGTGCGGACGCGGCTCGGGATAGAACTCCAGCAGCTGCTTGACGAACAAAGGACCTTTCTCCCAGAAAAATCCCATTACTTCTTCTTCTTTTGCGGTCAGTCTTTTCATGCTATTTCTGTTTGTTTTCCGCAAAGTAACTAAAAGTTTTAGTTATTCAACTAATTTTTATAGTTAATAATGGTGAACAGTGGCGAAAGTCTGTGGAGGAAATAGAAAAAAGCATATTTGCGGAAAGCGTATGTTGTAATGCCAATGCTTTTGCGGTAATATAGCAATTTATATCAGTAAGTTTTATGGTTTCCAATTCAAAACCGTACGTTCTCGATATGGAAACCGTACGTTCTTGATATGGAAACCGTACGGTTTTGATATGGAAACCATAAAATCTATTTATTTGAATGCATAAAAGAAGCAGTGCTTAAAAGCAAATACAGGCTTGTCTGTTTGATAAGTTACCGTTTCGTTTGTTTTTAATGAATATCCGGATGTGAAGAAGCTGATGGGGAAAAACAGGATTATTTGCGACAGTACTCTGGCTTGCCTGGTTGTGCAGTCGGGCAAAACAGTTGTAACCTTCAATAAACGTACCGGCTGGATTGACTATTTGGACATTGACGGAAAACCGATGCTGGAAAAAGGGTATGCCATCCGTCCTGATTTCTGGAGAGCACCGACCGACAAAGATTATGGAGCAGGGTATGCTAAGGATTCCCGTGTGTGGTGTGACCCGATGATGAAACTTGTCCGGTTCGATTACAGGGAAATGGAAAACGGTGCGGAAATTTTGGCAGAGTATGACTTGCCTGATGTGGCATCGAAATTGAAAATGACTTATATGCTGGCTTCGGACGGAAAGTTAGTTATAAAAGAGGCTTTGACTGTTGATCCGGAATCAAAACAGAAACCTCAACTGAGACGATTCGGTATGCAGCTGGTCATGCCGAAAGCATTTGGGAAAATTCGTTTTTACGGAAAAGGACCTCGTGAGAATTATATAGACCGTAATTCAGGAAATCGTCTGGGAGTATACACTCAGTCTGTAGCTGGGCAATACTGGAATTATATCCGTCCGCAAGAAAGTGGAAACAAGACTGAAGTAAGGTATTGGGATATGCTGGACGAAAGCGGTAACGGCTTGCGTATATGCGCGACAACTCCGATGGAGTGTAGTGCACTGAATTTCTTGGACAGTGATTTAGATGATGGCATTGATAAATTTGACCATCGGTCGCACTCCGGTGAATTGATACCTCGTAACTTCAGTGTTGTCAGGATAGCCTTGCGTCAGGCAGGGCTGGGTTGTGTTAACAGCTGGGGAGCTAAACCGTTAGAAAAATATCAGATGCCTTATCAGGATTATCAATTTACATTCATGATCCAGCCTGTCCGTTAAGGTTGTTTTGTGGTATAATTATCTCTTATTGTTATTTGTTGCAGAGGAACACATGGTAAAAGACATTGTGTTCCTTTGTTGCAAATAACAGGTATGTGACTGTAAAGTATAAGTCTTGGTGTTTTTGGTGTATTCGTCAAAAACTTGTATCTTTGCGCCGGAAATATCGTTATGTATGGATAAACGCGTACGTTACAAAGACTTTTCGGCTTTTCTGGCAGCACATTTTCCGTTCAAAGTGCAGAAGTTGTCGGTAAATGCAGGATTTACGTGTCCTAATCGTGATGGCACGAAGGGATACGGTGGTTGTACGTACTGCAATAACCAGACATTCAATCCCGAATATTGCCGGACGGAAAAACCAATAGCAGTGCAGTTGGAAGAAGGGAAACAGTTCTTTTCCCGTAAATATCCACAGATGAAATATTTGGCTTATTTTCAGGCATATACCAACACTTATGCCGGATTGGAGCAGCTGGTGCAGATGTACGAGGAAGCTTTGGCTGTGCCGGATGTGGTGGGATTGGTAATCGGGACGCGTCCGGATTGTATGCCGGAGGAATTGTTGGACTATCTGTCTGAATTGAATGAACGGACATTTTTGTTGGTTGAGTATGGGATAGAAAGTACAAACGATGTAATTTTGCAGCGTATCAATCGTGGACATACCTTTGCTTGTACCCAAGAAACTGTACGGCGTACAGCGGAAAGGGGGATACGGACAGGAGGTCATGTCATAGTAGGTCTTCCGGGAGAAGATGGAAAACAAGCACTGCTGGAGCAGACCAAGGCTTTGTCGCTGTTGCCGCTGACTACCTTGAAACTGCACCAGTTGCAGTTGATAAAAGGAACACGGATGGCATACGAGTATGAAAGAAATCCCAGCGATTTTCATTTGTATTCGGTCGATGAATACATCGATGTGGTGATAGATTATGTGGAACATCTGCGTCCAGACCTGGTGTTGGAGCGTTTCATTTCCCAATCTCCCAAAGAGCTGTTGCTTGCTCCCGACTGGGGATTGAAAAATCACGAGTTTACCGCCCGCTTGCAGAGACGTATGTGCGAGCGTGATGCCTGGCAAGGAAAATATTACATATAATAATAGGTAAAAAGGTTAAAGTTTAAAAGTCACTAATTTGAAACAATCATGAAACTGAAAGGGAATGTACATTATGTAGGTGTGAACGACCGCTCGAAAGCGTTGTTCGAAAATTTATGGCCATTACCATACGGAGTGTCTTATAACTCTTATTTGATAGCCGATGACGAGATGGTAGCATTGGTAGATACGGTTGATGTGGCTTTCTTCGAAGTATATCTGAAGAAAATCAAGTCGGTAATAGGTGACCGTAAAATCAATTACTTGATTATTAACCATATGGAGCCTGACCATTCTGGCTCTATTGCCTTGATCAAGCAATATTATCCCGATATCGTATTGGTAGGCAACAAGAAAACATTCGATATGGTGGAAGGTTTCTATGGTATTGGAGGCGACCGTTATGTAGTGGGTGAAGGTGATTTCCTGAAACTGGGGCATCACAATTTGCGTTTCTACTTGATACCAATGGTACATTGGCCCGAGACGATGGTTACGTTCGATGAAACCGAAGGTATCTTGTTTTCGGGAGATGCGTTTGGTTGCTTTGGTGCATTGAACGGTGGCTGTATCGATAAGGATATCAATACCGAAATCTACGAAGGTGAGATGCGTCGGTATTACTCGAACATTGTCGGTAAATTCGGCAATCCGGTACAGAAGGCTTTGCAGAAATGCAAGGGGCTTGATATTCAGATGATTTGTTCTACCCACGGACCGGTATGGACGGAGAAGATTCCGCAAGTAGTTGACTTGTATGACCGCCTGAGCCGGTACGAAGGCGAGGAAGGTGTGGTCATTGCATACGGAACGATGTATGGCAATACCGAAGAACTGGCGGAAACCATTGCCGAGGAGCTGAGCGCACAGGGTATCAAGAACATCGTGATGCACAACGTATCGAAGACACCGCATTCGTATATTTTGGCAGATATTTTCCGCTACAAAGGTCTGATAGTGGGATGTACTACCTATAATATGCATCTTTATCCCGAAATGGAAGCTTTGCTCAGTAAGGTAGCTGCCCGCGAGATGAAGAACCGTGTGATGGGCTATTTCGGTTCGTATACCTGGGCAAGTGCAGCTGTAAAGAAACTTGCCGAATATGCCGAAAAGTTGAAGTTCGAAATTGTAGGCAATCCGGTTGAGATGAAGCAGAGCATGGGGCAGGACACCGCCCGTCAGGCGAAAGAACTGGCGAAGGCGATGGCAGAACGGCTGAAAGCTGACCGCAAGTGATGTTTTTTTCACCACAGATTACACAGATTAAAAATAAATAAAATAATCTGTGTAATCTGTGGTGAATTTTTAAGAAGCCTATGATACAGAAACTGTACGACAAGCACAATGATCCCGATGTGTTGCAGCATATCGTGGATATCTTGAATGACGGAGGAATTATCATTTATCCTACCGACACGATGTATGCGATGGGATGCCACGCTTTGAAAGAACGTCCTATCGAAAAGATTTGCCGACTGAAGAACCTGAATCCGAAGAAGAACAACCTTTCTATCATTTGCTACGATTTGAGCAATATCAGCGAATATGCGCAAGTAGGGAATGCCACTTTTAAGCTGATGAAACGTAATCTTCCCGGTCCCTTTACCTTTATCTTAAAAGCTGACAGCCGTCTGCCCAAGATATTTCGCAACCGAAAAGAAGTGGGTATCCGTGTGCCCGATAATACTATCATCCGTGAAATTTGCCGTTTGCTTGAAGCTCCGATTCTGACCACTACCTTGCCTTTGCGGGAAGGTGAGGATATAGAATATATAACCGATCCTGAGTTGATTGATGAAAAATTCGGCGAAGAAGTCGATTTGATTATTGACGGAGGTATAGGAGGCATCGAACCTTCTACCGTCATTAATTGTTGTGAAGATATACCCGAAATTGTCCGCCAGGGAAAAGGTGAACTGGAGGTATAAGAAAGAAAATTGAATTCCGCAAAACATCCTATGTAGGGGCAATTAGGTGAAATGCGGACATTCATTAAAAGAAATGTGCAAATAAACGAAGTAATTATGGTATTATCAACTTTATTGAATGTGGTTTTGCTGGCTGCAGAATCGGGAACGAAATTAGTTAATGTAGAAGATTTGCTTGACAAACTGTTGAATTGGAGTATTGATGCGGGAAAAAGTATTTTGGCTGCCTTGATAATCTTCATTATAGGGCGTTTTGTCATCAAGCAGATTAATCGTCTGTTCCGGAAAATACTGGAACGGAGGAAGTTGGAAGTGAGCGTACGGACTTTTTTGGAAAGTCTGGTCAGTTTGTTGCTAAATATTGTACTTGCTTTTGCTGTTATCAGCAAGTTAGGAGTGGAAACTACCAGTCTGGCTGCTTTGCTGGCTTCGGCAGGTGTGGCTATTGGTATGGCATTATCAGGTAATCTGTCTAATTTTGCCGGTGGTCTGATAATTCTGGTGTTCAAGCCTTTTAAGGTGGGAGACTATATCGATGGCCCTGACGATGAAAGCGGCACCGTGAAAGAAATTCAGATATTCCATACAGTGTTGACCACTGTGGATAATCGGATTATTTATGTACCGAATGGATTATTGAGCAGTAATGCCATCACCAATTACAGTAAGCAGGAGACACGTCGTGCCGAATGGGTGTTCGGTGTAGAATATGGTGAAGATTTTGAGCGGGTAAAAGAAGTGCTTCAACGCATTATTGATAATGATCCGCGTATCTTAAAGACTCCGGCACCGATGATTGCTTTAGGGGCTTTGTCTGCAAGTAGTGTGGACATTAAGGTACGTGCATGGGCAAAAACGGCAGACTATTGGGATGTTTATTTCGATATGAACAAGACGGTATATGAAACCTTTAATAAGGAAGGTATCGGTTTCCCATTCCCACAATTGACCGTACATCAGGCGAAAGACTGATAGAGGCGAAACGATGATAAGCCAAGGGGCGAGGCTGTTTTTATAATCTTATCACAGCCTCGCCTTGTTTTTTACATGGGATAAATTCCTGTGGCGTAATGTGTGATATCGGAAATGCAGCGCGTAGCCTGCGTACGGTCTGAGTTCAGGTCGTATATCAGGACATTAGACTGCGGAATGACATTTTCAAAGCATTCTGAATGTGTGGAGATGTAGAGTTTGCCGTTTTGTGCATCAATGGTCATACAGTCGAAACCATTGGCATTCGGAGCATCTTTCCGGATGTCGATGTACGGTTCTATTTTTCCGTTATCGGCTGACAGGCGTGAAATACGAGTTTCACTTTCCGGGAAGTAGATATTGTTTTTATACGAAAAAATACTTGACGAGGCGGTGTTGAAATAATCAGGTGAGATGCTTGTCCTGATTTCTGTTTCTTTTGCGATGTTCCATGATTCGAGGTCGATATAATAAAGGTAGGTTACGTTGTTTCCACGTGTGTATGTGGCTGCTACCAACGTACCGTCGTCCAACAGGCATAGTCCACTGATGAGATTCCCCTTTCCCAAAGCCAACGTGCGGTTAATCTGGTTGCTGTCTTTGCTGAATTCTACCAGTTTTGTCTCCGACCAAAATCCGCCGGCTCCTGCATAGATATGGCCGTCAATAGCCATCATACCGTTGGGAGAGATAATGGATTCGATGGTAACACCTTGATTGCCTAAGGCATAGCTTCCTTCTATCAAATGCAGTTCATCGGTTGTACTGTCGAAACGATATGCAGCTTGTGCGTCTGTGATAAATACATTGTGTTCGTCCAATACAATGATGTTCGATAAATTGGCTTCTACTTCAAGGCGTTCGTTTTCTTGCAAGCAACCCTCCGGTCTGGCAAATGTCATCATTTCACGGGGATAGGCTTTTTCTTTTCTCATGGTTTCTGCATCGGCGATAATCAGGAGTCCGTCTCCTTGTGGGACTTCGTCAAGGTTCAGATAGTCGTCACACAAAATATAAAGTTTGTTACCATGACGGTAGAGGGCATCTGCCTGGTTGCCCAGTTCGGTTCCATTTACTTTTTTGTATACATTTGTTTCTACAGTACCATCAGGAGCAATGTAGGATAAAGAGCCGTTCTCTAGCATGCGTGCCCCTCCGTTCAGTATTAATATGCCGTTTGGTGAAGCATATCCTTCAAGGGCTGGTTGGGATATGCTGTCGGTAGGCTCAGATTCAGGATGGAGAGTTTTGATGTTGTCCGAGCTGCAGGCTGTAAAGTATAAGTAGCCTGCCAATAGGAAGAACGTTGTTTTTCTCATAAAATGTAATTTCTTTTTTATTTCAGTTAGTAATGTCAATCAGGAGTTAAGAAGGAGTTGGAAGAAGTTATCGTCCGCCAGGCGGACTGGAAGTTAGATGCCAATACCTTTTTGTCTCTTTGTGAATGCTATCATAGAACACAGAATGCACAAATCTATACTGCGCATGGTATAAAGAAGAAGCCTGCCGGGAAGCGGGTATAGTTTTCAAACTTGAACAGAGGAGTACCGGTGCTTCCTGCAAAGTCGAATACCCAAAGTTGATTGGTGGTATAGAACGGTCCCACTCCTTTCAGGGTATTGGCATATACATATCCTGTGGTGGGATTTACCCCTAGGCCATTGTACATTATTTGGGCTTTTTCATCCAGCAAAGACAAGTCTGTCAATATTTCATCTTGTGGTGTTTTGTTGTCTTGGTCTATGTCTGGACGGAAGTCAAGGCGATAAATAGTTGTTCCACTGGCATAATAAATTGTGTTGCCATGTGTGGCAAAGGCACATCCTGATGACCCGACTGACGGGACTTCGCTGATGTAATTTCGCTCCAGGTCTTCTTGAGTCGCAGGGTTGTACCGGTTCATGGAGATTTCACCTCCAAATTTAGTACTCATTATCCACAGGCAGTTGTCGGGAGCTGAAGCTATGCCTGTAATACCATATAACGAATAGAACGGTACTGAAATGTTTGTAATTTGGTCATTACCTGGAGTGATTTCGTAAAGTCCTGTCATGAAGTTTTGGTTGTAATAGGTGTACACCTTTCCATTGACAATGGCAAACGGTGCTTTGGGGGCTTCTTCCGAACCTTTGATAAAGGTCAGCGATGCATCGTTTTCGTTCATTCGCCATATACCGGCATTGTCACGGATATAAATGTGTTCTTCATCGATAACGGCAATGTGTGTAGGCCAGTCCAGCGGGCTGAGCGTCTCTTTCGGATAACTTTTCAGTTTCTTTAGTGTACGTGTGTCGGTTATGACCAACATGCCGTCATTATCCGATTCTGCTCCCATCGCATTGCCGTTCCCGTTTTGGGAAATGATGTAGGTTTTTCCGTTGTATTGACACATGTCTTGGGGTACATTGCCCAGTTCTGTACCATTTACTCGTTTGTATACATTGTCTACGATGTATCCTTCGGCGGTAATGTAAAGAAGTGAGCCGTTTTCGGAGGTCATATTTCCTTCGTTCAGAACAAATGTTCCTTTCGGGTCATCGAATGTGACAAGATAGAAGTTTATGCTGAGTGTAACAGTTTGTCTGTTTTCACCTTGTGCAGTCAATTGCAAGCTGAAGGTCTTGGAAACATTTTCCGAAGCCGATGGGGCAGTGATACCAATGCAGGTCGTTTCTTCGTTTATATTGACTTGCCATCCCTCGGGTACGTTGTCGGCTGTAATGCTGTTTATATGTTCGGCTAGGTATTTTATCTGGCAGGTCTCTCCCGGAACCACGGTGACAGGTCGGTCTTGCCCTATGCTGTCGGTCAATTCGAATACCGGTGTTTGGAGTTCTACTGGAGTGTTGTCGTCTTTACATGCTGTGGTACCGATTAAAATCAGTATCAGCAGCCAATTGCATAAGTTCTTCATTTCCTTTTGTTTTTTTGTTTTGTATATCAATTTGTTATTTATGCGGATCAGGGGAGTTATACTATTATACTATGCGCGGTATGGATTTGTGTATTTTGTTAATGCCACAGTTCCGGCATGCTGTCTACGTTCTGTCCGCCTCGCATTACTGTACTTCATCATACCCAGATTAGTTAAAACGGGATAACCTCGTCTGTTGTAAGATTAATAATCTTACAGCGAATGACCTATATTTTCACATTAGCATATTGTTTATTGACCTATTCTTCTGTGTATTCTTATGTAGTCTGTGTTCTATATAGCATCAACAAAAATGCACAATTTCATACCGCGATGGTATAACTTCTGATTAGCATTATCAGGCAGTTCTTAAGAAGCTGTTTTGAATTTATCGCCCAAAGCACACACGAAAACAGATACATCAAGCCAAGAAAAACTTTTTGGAGAAATTCAAAACAGCTTCTAAGTTAGCGTGTAGGGATTTCCTCACCCAGCATGTGCAGGTCTTCCACGCCACTCACTTCTGTAGAGCATTCGCCTATCCATCCGTTTTCCTGATTGATTCCGGTATATATCTTAATGAGGTCCACACCAGGTAAATCGACTTTATTACCGTCGCTGTCGGTTGCCCAGTCAATGTCAATAGCAGATTCATCATTGGTATTCATGGCATTGTCGGCATATCCGTATGTAAACGGATAAAGGATAAAGTAGGTACCGTTTCCACTTTGGTCTATTCCATTTTGCGGAAGTCGTGAACCTTCGAAGCGTAACTCCTTGTCGCTAATCCATTGTGGATAATAAGACTGGGTGTTATGGACGTTTTTCCGGATGTATCCTGTTTGTCCTTTGTTGTCTGTCCAGCAGATGTACGTTTGTTGTTCTTCTTCGGTGGCCGGTTCTCCTTCGGGAGCTTGGTAAATAATTTCGTAATCGTTGTAAAAAGCCATGTCACAACCGGCGTTCAGGGCTGTTTCATACCATGTTTCCTGCTGTGGGTCGTGATGGGCACTTCCGGCTATTTCATACCATTGTCCATCGTCTGGCTGTCCGTCTTGATTTTCGTCTAATGCAACTTGGATGATACCCGGTTCGTAACTGCCTCCGCTTGCAGCAGTAGAAGCTCCTTGAAAAGCATTGCCCAGAATACGGAAATCCCGTAGTCCTGCTTTGTTTTCAATCCGATGGTCGAAGCCTACGATGACATAACCTCCATATCCTCCTAGCGAAATCATGCCACGATTGTTATTCCCGATAGCTTCCAAGGCTTTCCGGTTCATGTCTTCCTGTGTGTCGCCTTCTTCGTATTCAGGCATAGCATTGACAAACTGGCCTGGAGCTGGCATGTATTCGATTACTTGGGTGATGTATGCCGAACTGGTTGTTTCTTCCGGAGCATCGTTGTAATAGAAAGGTTCTGTGGCAAAGGCGAAATGTGCCGGAATATCGCCTGTACGTACGCTCCATTGTTTTTTGCCTTCGGAGGTGAAGCAGTAAAGATACCCCGGTGTTACGTAGTCGGTAGCATCGCTTACATAGATTTCCTTGGTTTCAGGGTTGACTGCAATGCCGTATGGAAGTCGGATATCGGCTTCTGTGCCATCGGTAATGAATTTGTCGGAAATCATTTTGCCTTGTGCCGTATCGTAGATGCGGTAACCTACTTCGTTGTTTCCGGCTGTGTAGCTCCATTCGGAAGAGATGATGTAAAGCAGGTCGTCATCCATCCACATTTGGTTGGCAGAGATTCCCAGGTTTCCGGTTACGGTTTCGGTAGTAGGGTCTATGACGTAGATATCCGAGCCTTCTCCATAATAGTCTCCCCGTGAAATAACATACAGGTTTCCTTTCGAGTCTTTTTCCATCTGGTGCAGGTTGATGGCTACATCAATGGTGTTGACCACTTGAAAACTCTCTAAGTCGATGACCGAAATGGTACGGTCATAATTCGGGTAACGGTAACCGCCCGAGTTGGCTACATACAGTCTTCCGTTAACGATAGCCATATCTTCAGGCTGATAACCTACTACCACTTCGCGGGTTATCTGGAAAGTATTCGTATCAAATTCTACCACTTTGCCGGGGCGTGCTTCTGGATCTATCTGGACCGGTCCGGCATACGAACTGACATAGGCTTTGTCATCTTCGAAGGTTATGTAGCGGCAATTAGTAATGTTGACGCTTCCCAGATGTTTGGCTGTGCATGCGTCCATCACTTCTACAAAGTGTGAACAGTTGACCACTACATATAGTTTTCCGTCGTGTATCTGAATGTCGTTGCCTACATCTCCCAGTTCTTTTACGATGTCGGGGTTGCTTTCCGGATAAATGTTGCGAAGGTAATATCCTCCCCGTGCATTGAAAAAGTCAATTGTACATTTGTTGCTTCCCATGTTTCCTTCGTTGAGAAGAAAAAAGCCTTCAATGTCCTTAGGGTCGGTAGGGTAGGTAATGATTTCCTGCTCCGAGTCGAGCACAGGCAGTTCTTCCCTGCATCCCGACAGCAATGCCAGCAGGAGCAGGACAAGCGGATATCTTCTGATTTTCATAAGAGGTATATTTTAAAACATATATTGCACGATGAATTTGAAATTGATGCCGGGCATCGGGTAGCACGATACTACTTCGTATTGTTGGTTCAGCAGATTGTTCACTTCCAAAGTCAGTTTCAATTCTTGCGAACGGATGCGTTGCCGTTTCGAAAGAGAACAGTCGCTGGTGTACCACGACGGTTGATAGTTGACGGGCAGGTTGGCTTGTGAAGAATACCGTTCGCCGGTATAGATAAAACTGTAACTGGCTTCCCATGAACGCCAATTGAAGTTAACCGCTGCCGATCCGCTGTGCCAGGGTATGTAGGGTATTTGTCCACCATAAAATTCATTATCGGGATCGGTAAAGTCTTGTGCTTTCTGATAAGTGTAATTCAAGCGTCCGCTTAGCAAGGCTTCTTTACCCAGTTTCCAGTCGGTTTGTACAGCTACATCTATGCCCCGGATTTCCACTTCACCCAGATTGACCATGGTCCAGCGGAAGAAGTTGGAAGTAGGGGTTGCTACTATCTTGTTCTTTACTTCGTTGTAATATACATCGGCTTGTAGCTCGATGTGTTTCATCCACAGGTTTTTGAAGTCTTTTCTGTAAGTTACACCTATATTATATTGGTGAGTATATTCAGGGTCAAGGTAAGCATTGCCTACGAATGTGTAGTACAGGTCATTCAGGGTAGGCATGCGAAATATCTGTTTGTAGAAGGCACGGAAATTCAGGTCTATCTTTTTAAACGGTCGGTAGCTCAGTATAACCGATGGTGTCCATTCCAGCTTGTCGGATGCCGGTTGTCCGTTTTCTTTCAGACGGTCGGATACAAACGTGCCCAGTACACTTGCCTGCAATTGTATACAGTCGAAATGAAAGGCTGTGGCTGCAGCAAAAAGTCCTGTGTTCCGCCGTGGATAGACAAAGTCTTTCAAGTTTGCATTCAGCAGGTTGAATTGCCAGTCTGCCGACAGGTTCAGGCTCCAGTACGGTGTCAGGTCAAAGCAATTGGCAGTCGAAACATAAAGTTCCTGCTGCCGGTAACGGTTGTTGATGTACATCAACGATTCATCTTTGTTCGGGTCGGCAAGGTAATGCAGGTAATCGTAGGCATACTTGGCACTGGCAAGAAAATGGTAACGTTCCGAGAAATCTTTCCGGAACAGTGCTTGGGCAAAGAAATTGGCATCGTTCTGGCGGTCTTCGTGTGTAAACTTGTTACGCACAATGGCTCCTGGATAACCTCTGTCGGAAAAGTAAGCATACAGTTTGGTACGCCAGTAGCCGTTTTTGATGTTACCGTATAACCCATGCTCGATGCGCAGGGCGTTTACGTCACCATTCTGGCGCACAGCAGTGGTGTCATAGCCTCCTTCAGTGGCATAGCGGAATTTATATTTACCTGTGGTGTACAAATACTCGGCACTGAAGGAACTGCTTAACTTTTCGTTGATTTGCTGTTCCCAAAGGATGGCAGGGTTTACTACTCCGAACGAACCGGTCTTGAATGTAGCCTTGACATTATATTTCTTGTTGTCTTCAAACTTGGGAATACGCGTCTGGAGATAGATGGTACCTGCCGAACCAAAGTCCTTAGCCGACTGGAAAATGGCACTTTTCTGTCCGTTGTAGAGTGTGACGCTTTCCATATTGTCGAGCGAAAAACGCCCCAGGTCTACAGTTCCGTTTTGTGCATTTCCCAGTTCGATGCCATCGTAGAATACCCCTACGTGGTTGGTACCCATACTTCGGATATTGACCGTTTTCAATCCTCCGATGCCTCCATAATCTTTCAGTTGTACACCAGAGAAATAGCGTAACGCGTCAGCAACGTTGTGCGAACCTAGCCTTTGGAGTTGTTCTCCCGACAAGCTCTGTACGGGAATGATGTCTTTCTGCAAGGCACGTGCGGTGACCAGCACTTCATTCAAGTGTTGCAGGCTGTCGGTCGAGTTCTGGGCATACAAAATGCAGGCATGGTTCCATACAGCCCAAAACGATAACAGCCAGACAAGCCGGCTTTTTTGTTTAACCATAAATAAAAAGTGTATTCAATAAACCAATTAACCGTGTTGTCCTCGCACACGGATAACATAAACTCTTGGCAGGTCTTCTGACTGACTTCTCTTCCGGAACCTTCCCAATACGTTTTTCAGATACAACGCATCAGTGGTAATAGCCTTTACCGGAAGATTATTGAAGCTTCACAGCAGCGGGACTGTCCGGGATTTTCACCCGATTCCCTTTTAATCCGCTTGTCTGAACAGACAGGCAGAACCAATTACGATGCAAAAGTAAGGTTTTTATTTTAAATGTGCAATAGGTCTGCAATAAAGCCATCGTGCCCACGATTTAAAGCCACTATGCGGTGTGCACATTTTATAAATTACTTGTAGGGGCGTATCGCATACGCTCTAAAAACACCTGTGTGGATAAGTGGGTGCATCCGAGATGCTTCACTATGCAGCATGACAAATGATTTTTCGCATTTTATTTCTGATTGACTATATCTATTGTATTTCTTGAAGTTCTTCGCTTGTTCCAAAATTGTTTTAAACACCTCGTCATTTGTTACTGGAGGGTAGCCATATTCGGTTAAGACCAAAATCAAATCCATTTTCAGTTCTGCCTTTATGTCATCACGAGTGGACCAGTCGGTGTACTTGGATTTATCTGCTACAATTTTCTTGATTTCAGCAGCGAGTTTAAGTAACTTATTTTCGGGATATTCAAAACTAAACTGTTTGGCTATGGATTTCAGAATATCATACATCTTTCTCATGGGCGAACCATTGGCTTCCGCCGAACTTTGCCTTCAGTTCTTCGATAGCTTGCATGGCACCTTCATACGTTGCACGGAACTTTGCTTCGTTCGTAGTCTGCTCTACCGCCAACTGCTGATAATCGTACTTGTCCAGCGTATCGAGGGCATAAGCATAATCGGAAACCACTTCTACCAGATTGAGGGCATCATCGGAAGTTAATGCCTCTTGTGCCTTGACAGTCCTGCCCAAGACGGCGACTAACTGTTTCAATTCCGTGTAGCGTTGTTCCGTCAAAGCTTTATTGACGGCATAACCTTTCACCAGATATTCTTTTAATACTTTATTTGCCCAAATGCGGAATTGCGTACCGCGTAAAGAGTTTACGCGATAACCGACCGAAATAATCATGTCTAAGTTATAATAAGGTATTTGTCGAGTAACAGTTCTTTTGCCTTCTGTGCGAACTTGTGCAAAAAATGCACAAGTTGGATTTTCCTCCAATTCTCCAGTTTTAGAAGCTGTTTTGAATTTCTCCAAAAAGTTTTTCTTGGCTTGATGTATCCGTTTTCGTGTGTGCTTTGGGCGATTTTTTGGTCCTTTTCGCTCCTGTTCTTCGTC